>NZ_JBKORL010000012.1:0-3720 GCF_047314525.1 Shewanella sp. BJSY2023SW007
CGTCAAGAGGTATTTACCATCTTTTTTCGCCTGTCGTTGAAAGGACTCAAAAGCCTCTTTTCTTCGACCCTGTCACGTCTTTCGCGTTGCCGCTGCGCCGTGTCAGTGGGAGCGCATTATAGGGAGGCCAGCCAATAGCGCAAGAGCTTTTTACTCCTCCTTACACTAAGCGCCTACCTTTTAACCTCGAAGGCCATTTAATAGCCTTTTTGAATAAAAAACTTAGCTTGAAGGTCCTGCTTATGTTTAAAAATGAGAGCAAAGGTCATTTTTTGGGCGTCAGTCTGGTTTAAAGGTAAATAATTCATTACCATAGTCATCGCTTTTAACAGTAATTTATCAATTATTCTTCACAGAGAACATTTCTTATGCAAAAGTCATTTTTGATTGTGTTGGGCATCGCCATTCTGGGCGCGCTTGCGATATACCAGCTCATGCCTCAACTGCCTGCATTTTTGGCCTTCCCTGTTGGTGCACTCCTTGCTGCTGCAGTTTATGCATTCACATCCAGTCCAAGTCAGGCTCAAGCTAAAGGACAAGAAACTTACAATGGCCCAACCATGACTCTCTACGTAGGTAACCTCCCTTACAGAGCACACGACACTGAAGTAAAGTTATTGTTTGAGGAGTACGGCCCAGTGAATTCTGTTCGTTTAGTGAGAGATCGCAAAACCGGCAGACGTAAAGGATTTGGTTTTGTGGAAATGTCAGAGTCCGGCGCTCAAAAAGCAATGACCAAACTGAATGACTTCATCTTTCAGGAGCGTACTCTGAAAGTACGTGAAGCCAAATCGCAAGATTCAGATAAGCAGGAATAGAAGTCCTACGTCATCACGCTGGTTGAGGTCTTGGCCGTTTGAGCAAAACCATACTCGGCCAGCGTTGATTTCAATCCTTCAGTAATCATCTCGCTGGTATAAAAAGCCCATTCATTATTTGGTTGATCTAAGTCAGCGGTTTCCTGCTGATATTGCAGCAGACTCTTCACTCGCTTCGCAATCGCCTCGCCGGAATCCAGTAGTTCAACATAATCACCCAGTATTTGTTGTAGCTCAGGCTTTAGCATAGGAAAGTGAGTGCAACCAAGCACAAGCACATCCAGTTCACTGTAGATGACCGGTTGCAGTAACTTCTTTATTGCTGCGATATCTATGGCCTGACCAGCCGCCTTGGCCTCTGCTAGCAATACCAGCTCTGAACAACCAAAGAGTTCCACTTGACAGTCGCTGGCAAAATGATTGATCAGTTCCTTGGTATAAGCCCTTTTCACAGTTCCCGGTGTGGCCAATAACCCTATATGCTTTCGCTTGGAGATAGTCGCAGCAGGTTTGATAGCCGGTACAACCCCAACAACAGGAATCGTCAGTTGAGCCCTCAACTCGGGAAGAACCAAAGTACTGGCTGTATTACAGGCGATGACCACTATCGCGGCATCTATCTGTTTGGCCATAGTAGTAACCAAATCCACACATCCGTTTACCAACTCGGCTTCCGCGAGCTCACCATAAGGCAAGCGCGCATTATCAAACAGATAGCAATACTGTCTCAGCGGCAATAGCTTACGGATCTCTTTAAGCACCGATAGGCCACCTATGCCTGAGTCAAAAACCAGTATGGGACGTGACAAATTGAGCCTCTAAACGATATTAAGACGAGTCATGGTTTGAAACCACGACAGCAGATGAGATCTTATTTTTTCACAGCTTGAATAAAAGCACAAAGGAATGAAACTGGACATAAGCGCCACGTAGTATAATATTTGCGCCCCGGTTTTAAGCCAAGAGTGAATATTATGAATTTAGAAGCAATGGACCCCAATCAATATGATACGCAGTTGGAACAAAAGCGTCTCAAGCTGGAACAGGCCTTTGCCCGCTTCACTCCGCCGGTATTAGAGGTGTTTCCCTCGGTACAGAAACACTACCGTATGAGAGCAGAATTCCGAGTTTGGCATGACGGAGATGACCTCTACTACTACATGTTTGACCAACAACAACAAGCCAAGGTTCGTTGTGATCAATTCCTGCCAGCCAGTGCCCTTATCAATCAGCTGATGCCGGTACTGATGAACGAATTACGCCCTAACAGCATACTGAGACACAAGCTGTTTCAAGTAGACTTCCTTTCTACTCTGTCCGGCGAGATTTTAGTGTCACTGCTGTATCACAAACAGTTGGATGATAACTGGCTCAATGAAACCAAGGCGTTGAAACAAAGACTCGAGAAAGAGTTCAAGGTCGATATTATCGGCCGAGCCCGCAAACAGAAGTTTGTCTTGGACAGAGACTTCGTAATCGAACGTCTGCAAGTCAACCAGCAGGAATACATCTATAAACAAGTGGAAAACAGTTTCACCCAGCCTAATGCCCAAGTAGCGACCAAAATGCTTGAATGGGCTATAGACTGTACCCGTGACAGTAGCGGCGATTTACTTGAACTCTATTGTGGCAATGGCAACTTTTCCATTGCGCTGGCGCAGAATTTCACCAAGGTACTGGCCACCGAGTTAGCTAAACCCTCGGTCGATTCCGCTCAATACAATATTAAACAAAACGGCACTGAGAACCTGCAAATCATCCGTATGTCAGCCGAAGAGTTTACTCAGGCCATGACGGGAGAGCGTAGCTTCAAACGCCTAGAGGGAATTGATCTCAAAAGTTACGACTGCAATACCATCTTTGTCGACCCACCGCGAGCCGGCCTGGATCCCGAGACCGTCAACTTGGTACAGGGTTATGACTCCATCCTCTATATTTCCTGCAACCCGCAAACCCTGGCCGATAATCTCGAACAGTTGAGTCAAACTCACGAAATCAAACGCTTTGCCTTGTTTGATCAATTCCCTTATACCGACCACATGGAGGCAGGCGTACTGCTAGAGCGCATTAAATAAGGGTTTCAGAGTTTGCCATACTATAACGAGAATAACTCAAGGTACGGCGTGAAATATGGAGTGAATAGCCACTGATTTCCTAGACACCTCTCAGTTAGGGAAACTGCGAATAAGTCCCATGTATGCACTGCGTTGGCTTACATGACTAAATGCAAGGCGTGGTTCGTAGCAAATAGCCTTAGTCCTTTGCTAGAAACACAACACAGCAGACTGGTCTGTAAGCCACGATTTTCGGAGCTTACACAGTAATCGGCTTTACTACACTAGAGAACGTTATGAAGGCTTATTCGCACCTTCCTTAGATAAAATAACTGAAAAGATAGGTGGTCATTGAGTGGTAAACGTTACCTGAAGAGTGCAAAGTTGGAACGGTCAAAAGTTTGTTGATCGTAGCCATTCCATCGCAGATGTTGCACATTGCTTAGATATCACCAACCATAGCCTGCATGCCTAGGGTAAAGAAGTATGGTTTTGATAAGAAGAAACAGCATGATTTGACGAAGGCGCAGGCAGAGATAAAGCCGACAAGGAGTTGAACCCGGCGACTGAAGAACGCGACATTCTAAATACTTCGCACAACTTTCCGACTGATATCCCTCTTTTATCCAGGATTACCATGCAGCCGACCAATACGTAGGCTGTCCGATACATTGGACCTTGATCCAAGTGACAAGCAAACAGCCTCACTGTAATTTGTGACCCAAGCATTAACACTAGTGCGACTCATACCAATCCGCATTAAAGTTCAGTCACTTTCGCCCAGTCTCTGGTGCACATCTTTATCACTCGCTTTGTACTGTACTGCTGACGAAGTCGTTCCAAGCCTG
>NZ_JBKORL010000013.1:0-30702 GCF_047314525.1 Shewanella sp. BJSY2023SW007
TCAACTGGCGACGGGCGGTGGTCATAACCAACCTCGACTGAGCTTTGATGGGTATTTCAAAGCCTAGTCAAGGCTGGGCGAAACATCAAAAAGATATGGCTGTCCTGTATTTTTGTTGTCCTGCCATTCGGGAAAACATCAAAAAGTTTGACTATCCTGTCTTTATTGGCTGTCTTTATTTAATTACTTATTATAGATCTCATCAAACCTACACAGAATCAAATCAACAGCTTTGTTACCACTATTTAATACCTTTCTGTAATTATTGATTTCGCTCTTATCTAGCACCCTCACAAAAACATCACCTTTGTAGAGATTCCCACCAATATTATGCGTTATATATTCATCTAGATTATTGACATTAGAAAAACCAACTAAACGCCAATTCCCATTAAAAACATTGTCGATGCTAGCATATATTGTAACTATCTTACCCACAGGCAAGTCGATTTCGAGAGCTCTATTGTTCTCAACATTAGAATCATCATAAGATGTTGAAAGTACTATAAATCCGATACAATTATTGATAACGTTAGATATCCAAACCACCTGACACAACGCTAGTTTTCCATTTCCATAAGGAACAGCCATTAAACTGCCAATTCTTAAATTATCCATCATCCACCTAACTTGTTCAATGTTTCTTCAAAAATCAACTTTGCATGATTTCCACCTCCCCCTGCAACATCATAGACCCCAGCATTTGGACTCCCTGGTAGCGAGCGTGGTCTCATGAAAATGGAGCACAATTAGGAACGATCATTTAGCAAAAGCAAATGCGAATAATAAAAACTATGAACTTAAGTCATATAGATCTTTTGCTTCTTCATCCATATCTAAGCTGCCGAGTGCTCCAAGATCTAAACTGTAAATTTTGTTATCGTTATCTTTTAAATAAACAAAGTATCCAAGATCACCATCTTGACCTATTAAAAAGTAATCAGATTCTATCTTTTGTATATTGTATGTTTCATTCCTTTCAGAGACATCTTTATAATTGAAAATATAAACAAAATCACCATCCCACCTTTCAATTTCATAAAAATCTTTGTCCATCACCTCTTCAGACAAAAATTCTTTATACTTACCTGGCAATTTAATACCGTGTTTTTTTTCTATAAGCTTTATCTCATTCAAAATACTATTTTTATCCATTACCATTAATCCTTTTCACAAAATTATAGCACGTCAAATATCAAAGAACGGATTACCATTGTTACTCCCGAATTCAGATAATGTAGGCGGAAACAATTTCGACAAATAGTTCATGAAATCAATTTCCCATTTGCTATAGGTAATAAATTCAGGATTAAATGTGCTACACTCTGTGTTACATAAACCTCGTCAGGTTTCTATAAGAATCAGTGTGTTAGAGAATTGGCTCAACAAGTGCCACATCCACCAATTCAAAGTAACAAGGTGTCTTTGGACACCTTTTTTTATTGCATAAAAAATCAACAGCTTGCGTACCAATTGACTGACTTTGAAATCTAAAGCGATTTTCCCTGTTATTAAACCTGATTCAGTCACGCTGGCTGGTGTCGAGCAGACAGGTATTGTTGGTTGGTACTTTAACCTTTTTAAGCCCGATACGGGCGAAATAGATGGCGGTTTTGCCCTCATGGCCTGAGTAGTACACCAGCTTGAGTTCATCGCCGTCCAGCTCGATACCTGCGTAGCTGGTATCGCCGCCGGATGGCAGGGTTAAGAGCTCGGTGACCTTGGCTGTGGCGCTATCGATTTCCACCAGCGAGGTGCGCACCTTATTGTCATAGAGGCGCACCACGGCCAACAGGCGGTCGTTATAGAAAAAGGCCACCGGACCACCGATACGGCAACTGAGCTGCTGCCATTGCCAGGTTTTAAAAGGTGCCTTGGCCTTACCGAGCAGCCCGGTTTCTTGTGCGTCCCACACTGGATCGCGCCTTAGCAGGCAAAGCGCTTCTGTATCTGAAGAGGTTTGATTAGAGCGACTCTGCTCGCCGCCCCGAAACAGCAGTGATGATTCGTTGACATAACCGTCATTTTGCAAGGGGGCCACCCAGGGCGTAAATTGCAGCGTGCCGGATTGTGATGCTTGCAAGCGCTCACTGCGATAGAGCCTGACATCACCATCGGCGCCGGGGCGATAACCCACGCCATAGAGGCCATCTTCAGCCTCGGTCACCCGCCAGAGCCAGTATCCGGTATCGGCGACTTTTTCGGGGGCCGACCAGTTGATGCCATCCAGCGAGTGCCACATCAAAGACTGCAGCGGCGCCTTGCCATGTTTGGAGGCTGCGCCAAAAAGCCATAAACGGCCGGCATGGGCGAGCAGTTTGCCGTCACGCAGATCGCCAAGCTCACTTTGAATAAGCGCCTCGGCCTGCCAGCTTTGGCCATCGTCGCTGGATTTAAGCACTCTCAGCGCACCATCATCAGACACATGGGCTTGGCCCTCCCGAAAGACGCAGTAGAGCGCCCCCTGCCAGCGGCATAGATCGCAAAAGGCGTTGTGTTCGCCTTGGTCCCAAATTTTTGTGTGTGAGATCAGCTGCATGCCTTGGCTCCCTGAGTTGCTGTTCCTTTATCTTATACCATGACTGAACTGCGCCAAGGTAAGTGAACTTTTTACGGTAAAAAGTGATGGCAAAAAACTTTGGTAAAAAGCTATGGCAAAAACTATGGCAAAAAAGCAGCGAGAAACAGTGGCAAAAAGCTAAGAAAACGAGCAACAAAAAAGGCCGCCGCGGCGACCTTTCATTGCATTGGAATCACATCTTTAGATGGGATTAGATAAGCTATCGACAAGCTTTAACACACTGCCGAAAGCCTTGGCAGTATCAGCTGCGCTGCCGGGTTGGTTTGGGCTTGCCCGCCGCCGTCTTGTGTTTACGCACGGCGCGGCGCACCTTGGCACTGCGTACCTTGTTACGGGCCACGCTGTGTTTGTCGGCACCCAGCATGGAGCGGGTTTCCGGATCCATGCCCGCCAGTTGGCGCAGGTAGTTGACCTGCTCCAGCGGCAGTTCGACCCAGCCGCCACGAGGCAGGCTCTTGGGCAGTTCTATCATGCCGTAACGCACCCGAATAAGGCGGCTCACCTGCACTTCCTGGGATTCCCACAGACGACGCACTTCACGGTTGCGCCCTTCGCGCAGGGTAACGTGCCACCATTGGTTGATGCCTTCGCCACCGGCGGCCTTGATGTGGTCAAACTGGGCCGGGCCATCTTCCAGCATAACGCCGCTGCGCAAACGCTGCAGCGCCGCTTCCGGCACTTCACCGAAGGTACGCACGGCGTACTCACGCTCCACTTCATTGGAGGGGTGCATCAGGCGGTTGGCCAGTTCACCGTCTGAGGTGAACAGCAACAAACCCGAGGTGTTGATATCCAAACGTCCCACTGCAACCCAGCGGCTGTCTCGGGTGCGGGGCAGACGATCGAATACTGTGGGCCGGCCTTCGGGATCTTTGCGCGAGCAGATCTCCCCTTCCGGCTTGTGGTAGGCCAGTACCCGGCAGATCACATCATCGGCAGATTTCAGCGATACCGCACGGCCATCGATACGTACCTTGGCGTCGGCTTCGATGCGATCACCCAGTTTGGCGATTTCTCCGTCAATACTCACGCGACCTGCAGCAATCCATGCCTCCATCTCACGACGGGAGCCATGGCCTGCACGGGCCAAGACTTTCTGCAATTTTTCGCTCATTCAAGTTGACTCTTCTAAGGGTTCCGGCGGTGTTTTCATCCCCGAAAATACCGCCTCTAATGATTCGGCGTCAGACAGAGGCGGCAGATCCGCTATGCTGTCCAGACCGAAGTAAGCCAGAAACTCTGTAGTGGTGGCGTATAACGAAGGCCTTCCCGGCACCTCTTTGTGCCCCACAACGCGGATCCAGCGTCTGTCTGTTAAATTCTTGATAATCTGGCTGCCGACAGCCACCCCTCTGACCAGCTCAATTTCGCCGCGGGTCACAGGCTGACGGTAGGCGATAACCGCCAGGGTTTCCAATGTTGCCCTGGAGTACTTGGGCGCCTGCTCCTGCCACAGAGGTTGCAGCAAGGGGCTGAGGCTGTCGCGGGTCTGAAACCGATAACCGCCGGCGACCTTGACCAGTTGTACTCCGCGCTCCTGATAATCCAGGGTCAATTCATCCACCGCGGCGCGAATACGCTCGCGGGAGACACTGAAATCGGCCAGCACGGTTTCTCTCAGCGCCTTCAAGGTCATGGGCTTGGCCAGCACAAACAGGCTGGCTTCGATCAGTTGTTTCAGCTGAAGGTCGTTAATCTTCGCCAAGTCGGCTCCCGTCAGTACGCCTTGAGATAAATTCGCGATAAAGGTTCGGCCTGGATCAGTTCCACCAGTAGTTCCTTTACCAATTCCATCAATGCCAGAAAGCTGACCACCACTCCGGCGCGCCCCTCTTCCACCTTGAACAGGGCTTCAAAAGGGGTGTAATGCTCACTGGAGAGCATGGCCAGAATTTGGCTCATCCGCTCCCGGGTAGAGAGCTGCTCGCGCTGCACCTGGTGAGAAGTGACGGCTTCCACCCGCTTGAGTACCTCGCCAAAGGCACGGGCCAGTTCGGCCAAAGACACATCCGGCGGCACCAGCAAGGGCTTGATATCCGGCGCCTTGCCCGCCTTGGCCTGGAATACGTCCCGCTCGAGCCGGGGCAGTTCATCCAGCCGCACCGCCGCCTCTTTGATGGCTTCATAAGCCTTGAGTTGGCGGATCAGTACGGCTCTGGGGTCTTCCTCTTCCTCGGCTTCCAGCTCCGGCCTTGGCAACAACAAGCGCGACTTGATTTCCGCCAATGTTGCCGCCATCACCAGATAGTCGGCCGCCAGCTCTACCCTAGCGCCCTGCAGCAGCTCGATATATTCAAGATACTGGGCGGTGATCCTGTGGATGGGCAGATCTACCACATCCATTTTTTGCTTGCGGATCAGGTACAGTAGCAAGTCGAGCGGCCCTTCAAACGCCTCAAGAAACACCTCAAGCGCCTCGGGAGGAATAAAGAGATCGGCAGGCAGCTCTCTAAGCGCCTCACCCCGCACTACGGCAAGCGGCAGACTTTGTTGAACGCCTTCACTCAAGCCGTTTTCTCTCCTCTGGCAGCATCCTTAAGGCGGCATAGGCCGACCAAACGCGCGATTATACCTTTATTGAGCGGTTAAAGAAATGGGCTGATATCGCCACTGCCTTCACGGACTATGACCATTTCGCCTTCAGACATGTCTATCACTGTGGTGGGCTTTTCGCCCAGGTAACCGCCGTGAAGAATGGCATCTACCTGATGTTCGAGAATATCGCGGATATGCTCGGGATCCGACTCGGTAAAGTCGTTGCCGGGCAGAATAAGACTGGTGGACATCAAGGGTTCACCCAGAGCTTCCAGCAGCGCCAGGGCGATAACATTGTTCGGCACCCGAATGCCTATGGTGCGTTTCTTTTCGTTCTGTAGCCTTCTTGGCACCTCTTTGGTGGCCTTGAAGATGAAGGTGTAACAACCCGGTGTGTTGTTCTTCAGAATGCGAAACGCCTGGTTATCGACTCTGGCATAGGTCGACAGCTCAGATAAGTCGCGACACATCAGCGAAAAGTTATGATCATTGTCTATCTGGCGAATTCTGGCGATACGGCTCATGGCGTCTTTATCGCCAATCATACAACCCAGCGCATAGCCGGAATCTGTGGGGTAAACTATGACCCCGCCGCTTTTCAGAATGCTCACCGCCTGGCTTATCAGACGGGTTTGAGGATTCACCTCATGTACGTAGAAAAATTGACTCATTTAGTTATTGTCCATTGCTTGCATTGCCAGACCCAGTTCAATCCCTGGGGCCGATACAGATTCTTGCCCAGTTCCAGCCAGCGGCCGGGAAAGTGGAAATCGGATCCCACCGAGGCGTAGAGGCCGTTAAGAGTGGCCAGCGCCCCTAAATTATTTCTGTCGTCTGTGGTTTGCTGCCCGAGCACCACCTCCATGGCATCACCACCTGCGGCCTTGAATTCGCGCACCAGGCGTTTGAGCCACTTGGCCGACAGTTGATAGCCACTGGGGTGGGCCAACACGGCCACTCCACCTGCGTTGTGGATCACCTCTATGGCCGTCGCCATCTCACCCCAGTTGTTGGGCACATAGCCTGTTTTGCCACGGCCGAGAAACTTCTTGAACACGCTGGCGCTATCCGGCGCGTGCCCCTGCTCGGCCAGGAAACGGGCGTAATGGCCACGGCTCAGCGCCGCATCACCGGCGAGCGCCCTGGCGCCTTCGTAAGCCCCTGGAATACCGGCCTTTTCAAGCCTTGCGCCTATCTCGCGAGCCCGCTCTTCCCTGAGCTCACGTTGACGCTCGAGAAAGACAAGCAGGTTTTCGTCGTGGCGGTCGATATCCAGCGCCACGATATGAATATCATAGGCGTGCCAACGGGTAGAGATCTCAACCCCGTCTACCAGGGTCAAAGGCGCGCTCTGCCCGGCATTGAAGGCATGGGCCTCATCCAGCCCGGCGACTGTGTCATGATCGGTAATCGCCAGCAGCTCAACCCCCTTTTCCAGGGCGCGTTCGAGCAGCAAAGACGGTGTCAGTTGGCCATCTGAGGCTGTGGTATGGCTGTGAAGATCGGCCAAAGTATTTTCAGTTATCATAGCGCTATTGTACTTGGTTTTGTTGGCAAAATGCGATTTATCTCCGCTGGGCGACGGCAAATTGGCAGAAATTTGCATAAATTAAAAATATTCAATTGACATTGGCGGGCAGCTGGGTTTTTCTATAGGTCAAACGTCGAGAGGACAAATTTTCAATGACACACTTCAACGCTTCACTCAACATCATCTGGTGGTGGCACTTCCCTTAACGCGGGTAGTGTGAAGCGCTGTGCACGATTGAAAATAACGCAGCCAAATTCAACAAAGAGCCCGCAAGAGATTGCGGGCTTTTTTGTGCTTAACGGTCAGGAAAACCCCGCAGCCAGGCTAAACAGCGGAACAACAGGAAGGACAGATGAACAGAATCGAGCCAATCGCCAGAGTACACCGCCAGACGCGGTCACTGCCCTATTACGACGATCCCCTGAAACTGTATCAGCAACTGACGCGGGACAAGCCTCACAGCATGTTGCTGGAGTCGGCCGAAATCGACAGCAAGGATCACCTGAAAAGCATTATCCTCAGCCACGCGGCGCTGGCCATTCGCTGTGACGGGTCGACCTTGAGCTTCGAGGCTTTGACAGACAACGGCGCCGGACTGCTGCCCGCGATTCACGACTTCTTTAACTCGCGCGGTGAGGTCAGCCTGGAGCAGCAGAGCCTCAAGGTCGTGCTGCGCCCCATCACTGCCGAGCTGGATGAAGATGCCAGACTCAAGGCAGGCTCGCCGCTCGATGGCCTGAGATTACTGCAGCAGGGTCTGGTTGATGAAAACGAGAGCCAGTTTGAAACCGGTTTTCTGGGCGGCGTTTTGGGGTACGACCTTATCGCCAACACAGAGCCGCTGCCAAGCGTAAGCCAGGGCGCCAACCACTGCCCCGACTATCTGTTTTATCTGGCTGAAACCCTGATAACGGTAGATCACCAAAAGGGCTGCGCCGAAGCCGTGGTGATGGAGTTTAATGGTAACAGCGAGGTGCAAGCCGAGCTTGGCGCCAGACTGGATGCCATAGAAACCAACTGCCAGCTGCTGGAAGATGTTGCCCCTTTAAGCGGCGTACATGCCGAGGCCAGCGTCAATATCAGTGACGCCGATTTTTGCCGCCAGGTGAGCCGCCTCAAGGAGCATATCTGCGCCGGTGATATCTTTCAGGTTGTGCCATCACGCAGTTTCAGCCTGCCCTGCCCCAATACTCTGGGCGCCTATAGGGCACTGAGACTGACCAACCCCAGCCCCTATATGTTTTACCTGCGCAGCGCCGACTTCACCCTGTTTGGCGCCTCTCCGGAAAGCGCCCTCAAGTATGAAGCCAAGGGCAATCAGGTTGAGGTTTACCCCATCGCCGGTACCCGCAAACGCGGCAAGACCCCGGATGGCGAGATAGATTTCGATCTCGACAGCCGAATAGAGCTGGAACTGAGACTCGATAAGAAAGAGTTGTCGGAGCACATCATGTTGGTGGACTTGGCCCGCAACGATATCGCCCGCATCAGCCAGAGCGGCAGTCGTAAAGTAGCCGAGCTGCTGAAGGTAGACAGATACTCCCATGTGATGCATCTGGTCAGCCGGGTAACCGGGCAGCTTAGGGAAGATCTCGACGCCCTGCACGCCTATCAGGCCTGCATGAACATGGGCACCCTGGTGGGCGCCCCCAAGGTGCGCGCCGCCCAACTCATTCGTGAAACCGAGCAGCAGCGCCGCGGCAGCTATGGCGGCGCCGTAGGTTATCTCAACGCCCTTGGTGATATGGACACCTGCATAGTGATCCGCTCCGCCTTCGTCAGCGAAGGCATGGCGCACATCCAGGCCGGGGCCGGAGTGGTCTATGATTCAGATCCCCAGGCCGAGGCCGACGAAACCGCGCAAAAGGCGCAGGCAGTGATCAGTGCAATCAAGATGGGAGGTGGCCTGTGAAACTCTATCTATTGGATAACTTCGACTCCTTCACCTACAACCTGGTGGATCAGTTCCGCAGCCTGGGCTTTGAAGTGCTGGTGTATCGCAATAATGTCAGTGCTCAGTCGCTCGCCGAGCGGATGCTGGCGGAGCCGGGGCAGGCGGCGCTTATTCTGTCTCCCGGCCCGGGCGCCCCCGGAGAAGCCGGTTGCATGATGGAACTTATTGCGCTGCTGGCCGGCAAACTGCCGATTCTCGGTATCTGCCTTGGTCACCAGGCCCTGGTTGAACATTACGGCGGCAAGGTTGAGCGTGCCCCCCAAGTGGTACACGGTAAGGCCAGCCCGGTAGAGCACAACTGCGACGGCCTGTTTGCCAACCTGCCATCCCCCTTGCCTGTGGCCCGCTATCATTCGCTGGTGGCAACCAAGGTGCCCGACTGCCTGGAGGTGATTGCCACCACCGAAGGCATGCCTATGGCCATCAGCCATCGCTGTGATGCCGCCGTCGGCTTCCAGTTCCACCCCGAATCGATTCTCACCACCCTTGGCAGCACCTTGCTGGTGCAAACACTGCAATACCTGACCATGAGCCGCGAGGAAACCTGCCATGACTGAACTGCAACCTCTGTTCGACCGCCTGTACCGGGGCGAGTCCTTAAGCCGCAGCCAAGCCGCCAGCCTGTTTGCCGAGCTTATCGACGGCAAGCTCAGTGAAAGCCAGATGGCGGCCATGCTGATCGCGCTCAAGCTCAAGGGCGAAACCATAGACGAGATCAGCGGCGCCGCCGATGCCCTGCTGGCCGCCGCCAAGCCGTTTCCGCACCAATGCCAAAGGGTAGTAGATATTGTCGGCACCGGCGGTGACGGCCACAACACCATCAATATCTCTACCACGGCCGCCTTTGTTGCCGCCGCAGCCGGGGTCAATGTTGCCAAACATGGCAACCGCGGAGTGTCCAGTAAGTCGGGTTCTTCCGATCTGCTGGCACAGTTCGGCATAGACTTGACCATGTCGCCCGAGTGCGCCGCCAAACACCTTGCAAACAACGGCCTGTGTTTTCTGTTTGCGCCCCATTATCACGGTGGAGTGCGGCATGCGGTACCTGTGCGCCAGGCGCTCAAGACCCGCACCCTGTTCAATGTACTCGGCCCGCTGATTAATCCGGCTCGCCCCGACTATATGCTGCTTGGGGTCTACAGCCCGAGCTTGGTTCGCCCCATCGCCGAGGTGTTGCGGGCCCTTGGCGTCAAAGGCGCCATGGTCGTTCACGGCAGCGGCCTGGATGAAGTGGCGCTGCACGGCGAAACCCAGGTGGCCGAACTCAAGGGTGCAGAGATAGTGGAATATCGCCTCACCCCGGCAGACTTTGGCGTGCCACAGGCGACGCTGGCCGAGCTGGAAGGCGGCACCCCGGCAGAAAACGCCCTTATTACCCAAGCGCTGTTCGCCGGTAAAGGCAGCGCCGCCCAGCGTCACGCCGTGGCTATCAATGCCGCCTGCGTGCTCTATCTCGCCGGCAAGGCTGACAATCTCAAACAGGCCACCCAACTGGCCCTGGCCACCCTGGATGATGGCCGCGCCTGCGCCAAACTCAACGCCCTGGCGGACAAGGCCCACCAAACCCAGACTGAAAACAATGACGCCAACTCACCACAACCCAGCAAGGCAGGAGCTATATCATGAGTAACGTGCTTGAGCGTATCGTCGCCACCAAGCAGCAGCATATTGAAGCCCTAAAGCTGCGTTTTCCCGAAGATAGCCTGACGCCCAAGACGTCGGATCGCAGCCTGTATCAGGCACTCAGTGCAAAAGGCGCCGGCTTTATTCTGGAATGCAAGAAGGCCAGCCCCTCCAAGGGGCTTATCCGCAAAGACTTCGATCCGGTTGCCATTGCCGATGTTTACAGCCGCTACGCCTCCGCGGTGTCGGTACTGACAGACGAAGCCTTCTTTCAGGGGGACTTTCGCTATTTGCCCAAGGTGCGGGCCAGAATCAAACAGCCGGTATTGTGCAAAGACTTTTTTGTTTCGCCTTATCAGGTTAAGTTGGCGGCCCATCAGGGCGCCGATGCCATCTTGCTGATGCTATCGGTACTCAGCGATGAGCAGTATCGATTGCTGGCGAGCGAAGCCGAGCAATATGCCCTCGACACCCTCACGGAAGTTTCCAACGAGGAAGAGCTCAAGCGTGCGCTGGCTCTGGGCGCGCCGATTATTGGCATCAACAACCGCAACCTCAGGGATCTGAGTACAGATCTGGCAATGACAGAATACTTAGCCCCCAAGATCCCCGAGGGGACACTGATCATCAGCGAATCCGGGATCTACAGCCGTGAGGATGTACGCCGACTCAGCCCGCTGGTCGACGGCTTTTTGGTAGGCAGCTCGCTGATGGCCGAGGCCGATTTGGATCTGGCCTGTCGCCGCCTTATCTATGGCAACAATAAGGTGTGTGGCCTGACCCGAGAGCAGGATCTGCTGGATGCGGCAAAATCCGGTGCCGTCTATGGCGGCCTCATCTTCGCCGCCAAGTCCCCCCGTTGTGTCAGCCGCGCCCACGCCGCCGAGCTGTGCCGTTATAACGCCGAGCAGCCGCGTAAACTGGCAATGGTAGGGGTTTTTGTCAATGAATCACCGGCTAAGATGGCCGAGCTGGCCAATGAACTGAAACTGAGCGCGCTGCAGCTTCATGGCAGTGAATCAAGTGAAGATATTGCCAAGCTCAAGCTGCTGCTTGAGCAAAACGGGCATCAGGCCGAGATCTGGAAGGCAGTCCCGGTCAATGTCGACGGCGGCGAGCTGCCAACCTTGCCGGAAGGCGCCGACCGCTATCTCTATGACAGTAAAAGCGGCGACAGCTTTGGTGGTACCGGCAAACATTTCGATTGGCAGCAAGGGCTTGCCCAGCGTGAGCGTGCCATGCTTGCCGGTGGCCTGAGTCCGGACAACGCCGCCTTGGCTGCCACCCAGGGCTTTTTCGGGCTGGACTTTAACTCAGGGGTGGAAAGCGCCCCCGGCATCAAAGACAGAGCGGCACTGCAGGTGGTGTTTAAGCAGCTCAAAGCCTGACAAGAACAACAGTATTCGCCTGTCAGACAGGCGCAACAAGTATCCTAAGGAAAGCAGTATGAGCGAGTTAAAACTCAACCCCTATTTCGGGGAATACGGCGGCATGTATGTGCCGCAGATTTTGATGCCGGCGCTGAAACAGTTGGAAAGCGCCTTTGTCGAAGCCCAGAATGATCCCGCCTTTCAGGCCGAGTTCACCGAGCTTTTGAAAAACTATGCCGGGCGCCCCACCGCCTTGACCCTGACCCGTAACCTGTCACCCAATGACAAGGTGAAAATCTACCTCAAGCGGGAAGATCTGCTGCATGGCGGCGCCCACAAGACCAACCAGGTGCTGGGGCAGGCGCTGCTGGCCAAGCGCATGGGTAAAAAAGAGATCATCGCCGAAACCGGCGCCGGTCAACACGGGGTGGCCACCGCCCTGGCCTGCGCCCTGCTGGGCCTTAAGTGTAAAATTTACATGGGCGCCAAAGATGTGGAGCGCCAAAGCCCTAATGTGTTCCGCATGCGTTTGATGGGCGCCGAGGTCATTCCTGTCACCTCAGGCTCTGCCACTCTCAAAGATGCCTGCAACGAGGCGATGCGCGACTGGTCCGGCAGCTATGACAAGGCGCACTACCTGCTGGGTACCGCCGCCGGGCCTCACCCCTTCCCCACCATAGTCAGGGAGTTCCAGCGCATGATAGGCGCCGAAACCAAGGCGCAGATCCTTGAGCGTGAAGGCCGACTGCCGGACGCCGTCATTGCCTGTGTCGGCGGCGGCTCCAACGCCATAGGTATGTTTGCCGACTTCATAGATGAAGCCTCGGTGCGCCTCATAGGCGTTGAGCCGGCCGGAAAAGGCATAGATACGCCGATGCACGGCGCGCCGCTGCGGCACGGCAAGACTGGCATATTTTTTGGCATGAAGGCGCCATTGATGCAGGACAGCAACGGCCAGATAGAAGAATCTTACTCCATCTCTGCCGGGTTGGATTTCCCCTCTGTCGGCCCGCAACACGCCCACCTCAACGCCACCGGACGCGCAACCTATGAGTCGGCCACCGATGAGGAGGCGCTGGAAGCCTTTCAGTTACTGGCCCGTAGCGAAGGGATTATTCCGGCGCTGGAGTCGGCCCACGCGCTGGCCTATGCCATCAGGCTGGCCAAAGAGTGCCGCGAAGAAACCATACTGGTGGTTAACCTCTCCGGCCGCGGCGATAAAGACATATTTACCGTTTCCGATATCCTGGCAGAGCGCCAGGCTGCATCTGCGCAGTCAGATAAATCACAGGAGTCACAGGCATGAGTACACGTTATCAAACCACTTTTGCCCGGCTGCAGGCCGAAGGCCGCGGCGCCTTTGTTCCCTTTGTGACACTGGGCGATCCCGGCCCTGAGCTGTCGTTGCAGATTATCGACACCCTGATTGCCCATGGTGCCGACGCCCTTGAGCTGGGCTTCCCCTTTTCCGATCCGTTGGCCGATGGCCCAGTGATCCAGGGCGCCAACTTAAGGGCGCTGGCGGCGGGCACTACTCCAGCCAAGTGCTTCGAGCTTATCGCCGAGGTACGTAGCCGTTATCCCGAGTTGCCCATCGGCCTGCTGTTGTACGCCAATCTGGTATACGCCAACGGCATCGACAACTTCTATCGCCGCGCCGCCGAGGCCGGGGTGGATTCAGTGCTGATAGCCGATGTGCCGGTTGAGGAAGCCGCACCTTTTATAGAAGCCGCCAAGGCCCATGCCATAGCGCCTATCTTTATTGCGCCACCCAATGCCGATGATGATACCCTCAAGGCGGTGAGTGAAGCCGCTGAAGGCTACACCTATCTGCTGTCCCGCGCCGGGGTAACAGGCGCCGACAATAAGGCAGGTATGCCGGTGGATGAGGTACTGGCCAAGCTCAAAGCCTTCGATGCGCCGCCTCCACTGTTGGGGTTCGGTATCGCCGAGCCGGTTCAGGTCAGCGCCGCAATTGCCGCCGGCGCCGCCGGTGCCATCTCGGGCTCTGCTGTGGTCAGGATCATTGAACAACACCAAAATGCGCCCGATATGCTATTGAGCACTTTGGCCGACTTTACCCGTACCATGAAGGACGCCAGCTAATCTCAGCCCTCTTTAATCCTCCAGCCAGGGTATTCCCTGGCTTTTTTATGTCATGCACAACCCAATACGCTCATTTACACTTGATTTTCAACCAGGCAACGGGATATCTTCAAATACCATCTTTTGTAAGATAAACAAAATAAAAGAGTCATTTTTTTAACACTTTAAAGTACTTGGTCTCACACTGTTTCTTAAAGTTATAGGCTAAGCACTCTATTAATGCTCCCAAACTTAGGGAATGTGCGGGGCCAAAGTATCAATATAAAATGTGAACATTAACCCACAAAAAAATATTTACATTAAATAAACTTACGTTGCAAAATGTAACCCATAATTAAGGAACCCAAAAATGAAACGCAGTTTATTTACTGCCAGCGCACTCGCTTTAGCTCTCAGTGGATGCGCAACCCAATCTCCACAAGTTGAGTCCCAGGAAAGCCCTCACTCTCAACAAGCTCAAATTGAAGCACAAAAAGCAGCCATGGAGGCATCGGTTACCAATCCTATCCTAAAACGTAAATTAGCTCTTGGCAGAATTACTAATGAAACCATCTACGGCAAAAGCCTTTTGCGAGATGACAAAGGCGATGTACTTGGTAAGCAAGTGACCGACATGTTGTCAAAAGCTCTGACAGAGTCAGGCCAATATCTCGTGTTTGAACGTCCAGATATTGAGCGCCTTAAAGATGAGGCAAAGCTTACTGGACAAGAGTTAAACCTAGTAGGTGTTGATACTTTAATAATCGGCTCTCTCACTGAATTTGGCCGTAAAACAGAAGGGAAAAGTGGATTTCTTTCTTCCACTAAAAAACAAGTCGCCTTTGCTAAAGTTGACTTACGCTTAGTCGATAGCAAAACTGGGCTGGTTTACCATTCTCTATCAGGAGCAGGGGAAAGTAGTTCTGAGGCCGCTTCTGTTGCAGGCTTTGGTTCTAAAGCTGCCTACGATGGAACACTCAATGATGCTGCGATTTCTAACGCGATATCAGATGCTATCAGCAAATTGACCGCCGAAATGCAAACCCGTCCTTGGCAAACCGACATTCTAGCTGTTGAAGACGGGATGATTTACATCAGTGGCGGTAAGTCACAAGGTATAAAACAAGGAATGAGTTTTAATATCGAAACTCAGGGAAAAGTCGTAAAGTCCAAACAAACTGGTTTCGATATTACATTACCTGGCAAGAAAGTCGCTACTGTTTCAGTAATACAGCTTTTTGGCGACAATGAAACAAACGAAGGCGCAATAACCACTATTTCCAGCGGTTCAATTGATGGTCTTAAATACACAGAACTTAATGTGGTGGAGGCGAAATAATGAAGTTGAAATTAGCCCTGATACTGAGTGTTTTATCCCTCAATGTAGGTTGTGTACAAATGCCAACCACTAGCAGTTCAACTGTAGACAATCGTCCTCAAATTATATTTAAAGTAAACGATAATTCTGGTGTAGAAGGAATGCGTGTAATAGTTGACGGACTAGACAATGGACCTGTCGCGCCATTCACTAATGGTACTCAAGCTTTGCGTATTCTTCCTGGTACTCACATTATTGAGATCCTGAATGGTGATACTGTTATTTCATCGCAGAAAATCTATGTATCCGATGGTGTGACAAAAGAGGTCCTGATCAAATGAGCCGTCTCAAACTTGGCCTATGTGTATTGGTAGTGTTTGGCTTAGCTGGCTGTAAATCGACAACGTTATATAACTGGGGAGTTTATGATGAAGGCCTGTACGAATACTATCACGATCCCGTCGCAGCTAAGGAGTTCCCTATAGCACTTGAAGATCACCTGAAACAAATTGAAGATAATAAACAACGACCAGCACCTGGGTTATATGCTGAAGTCGGAACTTTCAAGCTAAAATCAGGCGATATAACCGGAGCAATATCGTTTTATGAAAAAGAAGCGAATACATGGCCGGAGAGCGCAGCCTTAATGAAGACTCTAGTGCAAAACCTTCAACGTCAAAACGGTAATAAGCAATGAAATTTATCAAATTAACTTTTTCAGTTGCGTTAGTTGCCTTACTTTCCGCATGTCAAACAACGACAGCTCCACGTCAAACTGGTTTTGAAGAACACAAGCCAAGCTCAATTCTGATACTCCCAGTCATAAACCACAGCGTTGATGTCGATGCGCCGCTTGCTGTGTATAGCTCTTTACCTGTAATGCTTGCAGAGAAAGGTTACTATGTCTATCCATCGAATACAGTGAAGACAATCCTTGAATATGAAGGTCTTTACGAGCCTCAAGAGATACATCAGCTACCCGTGACCTCTTTGGTACAAATGTTTGGTGCAGATGTGGTTCTGTATGTCACGATAGAGCGGTGGGATACCACATATATGCTTATTTCAAGTACGACAGAAGTAGAGTTTACATACGCATTCAAAAACAAAACCGGGGATACGATTTGGCAAACCTCAAAAAAAATGCAATATACCCCCCAAAATAGTTCTACCGGTAACCCGTTGGCCGATCTCATAGGGGCTGTCATCACAGCAACAATTAACCGCGCGGCTCCCGATTATATGCCTCTTACCCGGATGGCTAACTACCAGGTTTTCTATAGCGATCAATCGACCTACTTACCTAATGGTCCATACAAACCCAAAGAGATTAAGTAGCTCAAAAAATCTGTTAAGCTTTGTGCTTGCTCGAGCCAGGGTCCTCCCTGGCTTTTTTAGGCGTCACAAACGACAAAAGCCTAAGCTGGTTTCAATCCGGGGCGTTTTTTTAAACATACAAACTTTGTCGAGAATTCTGCACCGCCGCCGGGCCAACTTTAAACAAACATCTGAATTTTATTAGATTTTTACGCGTTACTGCCCAAAAAATGGATTTACGACATTGGTTGAGCGAATATCTCAGAACAAGGTACTCACTGATAAAAAGGCCATCTTTGCAGATGGCCCTTTATGCAATATTTACAGCTAAAAAGCTTACTTATAAAAGGCTTCTACTGTGCCTTTGATGGTCATCAACAAGGGCTGGCCGCGGCGGTCGAGTGCTTTGTGAGAGGCGACTTTAATCCAGCCTTCACTGATGCAGTATTCTTCCACGTCATTGCGCTCTTTGCCATTGATGCGAATGCCCACATCGAACTCAAATACTTCGGCCACATGGTGTGGACTGCGTGGGTTGATAGAAAGGCGATCCGGCAGAGTGGGTGGTACTTTGGTATCGGTCATAATCTTCATCTTGGGTAAATAAAACTCGCGATATTGTAGGCAATCCCCCAACCCACCTCAATAGTGGCGAATGGCTTTATCCACACGGATTATGCCCTTTTTATCAATCCAATCAGCCAATTTGGTTGTTTGGCCATGGGCTAAACTTTATCTGACTCGATTGCACGCCCGTTGATATGTTAATCAATAGAGCCTCATTCCAAAAGATTAACTGCGTATGCGATGAGCCAGCAACTGAAGTTGCGTGTTCGACCAAATACCTCATCCCCAAACCCGATAGAAATAGCGCTTGGGAAAGCCCCAAGAAAAATCGGCGCAAAGCCAAAGCCTGCACCGATATCATGGAGTGGGTTATCCCCTCTCTTACTTGTTTACATCAGCCGTCAACGATTACTGCAAATCGAACCTATCCAGCTCCATCACCTTGGTCCAGGCTTTGGCAAAGTCCTCAACAAAGCGGGTCTTGCCATCGTCTGCGGCATACACTTCAGCGACGGCTCTGAGTTCTGAATGGGAACCAAACACCAAGTCGACCGGCGTAGCCGTCCATTTGAGTTTGCCGGACTGACGATCAAGGCCCTGATAGAGACCAGGCTCCTTATCCTTTTCCCAACGAGTGGACATATCCAGCAGGTTTACAAAGAAGTCGTTGCTGAGCTTGCCTGGACTTTGGGTGAACACCCCATGCTTGCTGCCGCCGCTGTTGGCATCCAGCACTCTGAGACCGCCGACCAATACCGTCATTTCAGGAACCGTCAGGTTAAGGAAGTTCGCCTTTTCAATCAGTGCTTCGGCCGGTGATGCCGGGCTTTGATCACTGAAATAGTTTCTGAAGCCATCGGCCTTGGGCTCGAGCACGGCAAAGGAGTTCACATCAGTTTGGGCCTGAGTCGCGTCCATCCGCCCGGGATGGAAGGCAATATTGACTTTAACACCGGCATCGGCCGCGGCTTTTTCTATGGCCGCACTGCCGCCCAAGACAATGAGATCGGCCAGCGACACCTTTTTACCGACCTTGGCTTTCTTGTTGAAATCCTTTTGGATTTTCTCAAGCTTACCAATGACTTTCGCCAATACCTTGGGATCATTTGCCGCCCAATCGCTCTGAGGCTTCAGGGCGATTCTGGCACCATTGGCGCCGCCACGCATATCTGTGCCACGGAAAGATGACGCCGAAGCCCAAGCTATTTTTACCAGCTCAGGCACGCTGAGGCCTGAATCCAAAATAGCCGCTTTCAACTGTTTGGTATCGGCCGCGTCGATCAATTGATGATCGACGGCTGGGATCGGGTCTTGCCAGATCAAATCTTCTAAAGGCGCATCTTTACCCAGGTAGCGGCTCTTCGGCCCCATATCTCTGTGGGTCAACTTGAACCAAGCCTTGGCGAAGGCCAGCTCAAACTCGGCCGGATTATTGAGGAAACGGGTCGTTATCTCGCGGTAAATCGGGTCTTCCTTCAGCGCGATATCACTGGTGAACATGATAGGAGCATGGCGCTTGTCAGGGATATGGGCGTCAGGTACCAAATTGGCGGCCTTGCCATCGGCAGGGATCCATTGAATGTGGCCGGCCGGACTCTTGGTTTGTACCCAATCGAAGGTGTAAAGCCAGGTTAAGTATTCCATGGTCCACTTGGTGGGGTTGGAAGACCAGGCACCTTCCAGGCCGCTGGAAACCGTATCTTCCGAATGACCTTTACCACAGCGGTTTTTCCAGCCAAGGCCCTGCTCCTCTATTCCGGCGGCAGCGGGTTCTGCGCCGACACACTTGGCTGGGTCATGGGCACCATGAGCCTTACCGAAGGTGTGACCACCGGCGATCAGCGCCACGGTTTCTTCATCATTCATGGCCATACGGCCAAAGGTATCGCGTATTTCCTGGGCGGATGCCAAGGGATCGGGTACGCCATTGGGACCTTCAGGGTTCACATAGATGAGCCCCATCTGGGTGGCTCCCAAGGGTTTGGCCAACTCACCCTTTTCATTATGGCGTTTATTGTCGAGCCACTGTTTTTCGGCGCCCCAGTTAACCTTTTCGGCTTCCCAGTCATCAGTGCGGCCACCGGCAAACCCGAAGGTTTTAAAACCCATGGACTCCAGGGATACGTTACCGGCCAGTACCATGAGGTCAGCCCAAGAGATCTGGCTGCCATACTTTTGTTTAATTGGCCAAAGTAGGCGGCGTGCCTTGTCGAGACTGACGTTATCAGGCCAACTGTTGAGAGGTTCAAAACGTTGCTGACCACCACTGGCACCGCCGCGACCGTCAAAGATGCGATAAACACCGGCACTGTGCCAGGCCATACGGATAAAGAAAGGGCCATAGTGACCATAGTCGGCGGGCCACCAGTCCTGGGAAGTGGTTAACGTAGTTTTGATATCGGCTTTGACGGCGTCCAAATCCAAAGAGCCAAAGGCCTTGGCATAATCATAATCGGCGCCGTAGGGATTGGATTCAGCGCCGTGCTGGCGCAGTGGCGATAGATCCAGTTGCTGCGGCCACCAGTAGGCGTTGGTTGTTGCGGCCTGAGGCTGAACAGCCGATTGCGACTGCGCCGCTTGGGTAGCGGCTGCGCCAAAAACCATGGCAACAGACAGCGCCACCGCGGTCAGAGATGGGATACTTGATTTCATGTTGGAAGTCCTCTTCCTTGGTGAAGGGCGTGGGATAAGCCACTTTCCCGATTCAAGTGCCGCGAATGCTGGCGCCTTTGGTTAGCGCGCCTTAACAAACGGGCACAGTTAAACAGCGACGAATATGGCCTGTCGCTGTTCATTCCAAGGTAGTGAGGAAACCTATTCTCGACTAACGATTAAATCAGATTGTCGTAATCTAAAAAAAAGCAAACACTAATTTAGGGCGTGGCATTCTGTCGTTGTCCAACTATTCTCTGACGGCTCCCTAACCCGTTGAAATTGCCGCCATTTCTGCCATCTAAAAAACACAAACCTGCTACTAAACCATTCTGCTTAACCACTCTCTAAGTCAAAGATTGGAAGTCAGTAGTTGCATGAGTTTTCAAGCCCAGTGTTGAGCGTTAAAAGACTTGGCCTGTCTGTCTTTGGTTGAGAGTAATGGCTCACCCAGTGCGGTATTCAGCGGCCAGTCTATCGCTAAGTCAGCATCGTTCCAGACAATGGCACCTTCATCGCCGGGCTGATAATAATCACTGCACTTGTATATCACCTCGGCCGGTCCCTTGGTCACGTAAAAACCATGGGCAAAACCCGGTGGGATCCACAGCTGACAGCGGTTCTGTGCCGATAAATGCAAACCGTGCCACTGCCCAAAGGTGGGAGATTGGGGACGAATATCGACGGCGACATCGTAGATCTCACCGCTGATAACCCGAATTAGCTTACCTTGGGGATATTGGCGCTGAAAATGAAGTCCCCTAAGCACTCCCACGCCAGAACAGCTGTGATTCTCCTGCACCAGAGCAACTGGAGCTTGGCCGCTATCCATCAAGGCTTTTTCAAAGACAGAGGCTCGAAAGCACTCCATAAAATAGCCCCGATTATCATTGAAGATCTCGGGCGTAAACAATATCAGGCCGGATAAAGGGAGAGATTGAGCTTTCATCAAGAGACACAAAAAACGGTAATTGGAGGGATTGTAGCAGGAGTCGCAGTCATAGGACGATAGCCTTTCGATTGCATCGCGTAAACAAGCCGGTTACGTGACTGAATAGGCTCTGAACCATAACCCAGATGGTGTGACAAAAGCCTTACACCCGGCAAATCAGCTGTGCTAGCCTGAAGGCCAACTTAGGTAACTTAAGGGAATAAACCATGAACAAGTCCACTATTTTTGCGCTGCTGATGACAAGTGGTATGGCGCTGGGTCTGGCTGCTTGCCAAGATCAGGACAGCCAATCTCCAGGGACAAACGGCCCAGCAGAAACCGCTACGGCCCCGGCTGAACAAACAGCCCAAATACCTATGGGTGATACCAGTCAAAACTCGCTGGACTGGGACGGAAGCTATAAAGGACTGCTTCCCTGTGCAGATTGCTCAGGAATAGAAACTACGCTAACGCTCAAAGAAGATAACAGCTATCGCCTGCAGCAAGTGTATCAAGGTAAGGACGAGAGCATATTCAGCGAAACCGGCAAGTTCACCTGGGATGCCAGCGGCAGCAAAATCACCCTGGAGGATGGCAGTAAATATCTGGTAGGGGAAAATCAGCTGCTTATGCTGGACAGAGAAGGCAACCGCATCACCGGCAGCCTGGCTGATAACTACAGGTTAAATAAAGAGAACTAAATACGCCGCATGAACACTGCAAAATGATGAGATAAATCCATAGCGCGTTTCAGATCTGCAGCGCGCTATGGCTCTTTTATTAATAAAAGGCTTTATACCAATCGGCAAAGGCTTTGACCCCTTCACGGATCCCAACTCTAGGCTTATAAGCCACGGCACTATATAGATCTTCGGTATCAGCCCAAGTGGCCTGGACATCACCATCTTGCATAGGCAGCATAATTTTTTCGGCTTTTTGCCCGAGCGCAGCTTCAAGCTCACTGATAAAATCCAATAAGCGAACCGGGCTGCCATTACCTATGTTATAAACACGATATGGCGCACTGCTGGTTGCCGGGGTCCCCTGTTCTACCGTCCAATCACTCTGCCGCGTAGGCACTTTATCTGCCACTCTGATGATGCCTTCGACGATATCATCGATAAAGGTAAAATCGCGGCTCATATTCCCCTGATTGAACACCTTGATAGGCCTGCCAGAGGTAATGGCATCGGCGAACAGCATAGGCGCCATATCCGGGCGTCCCCATGGGCCATAGACAGTGAAAAACCTCAGTCCTGTTGCGGGCAAGCCATAAAGGTGCGCATAGCTATGTGCCATCATCTCATTAGCTTTCTTGGTCGCCGCGTAAAAAGACACCGGATGGTCGACCGAATCAGTCGTCGCGAACGGCATCTTCTTGTTGAGACCATAAACCGAGCTGGAAGAGGCATATACCAGATGTTCTATGCCATGATGACGGCAGCCTTCCAATATAGTAAGCATACCGATAATATTGCTGTCCGCATAAGCATAAGGGTTTTCAATTGAATAGCGAACACCGGCCTGAGCCCCCAAATGGATGACCCGCTTAAAACCACCTTTGGCAAAGAGTTCAGCCATGGCCTCCCTGTCGGCCAAATCAAGCTTTTGAAATTGGAAATGGTTAAAATCAGCCAGCTTTTGCAATCTGGCCTGTTTTAAACTGATATCGTAGTAATCATTGAGATTATCGATACCCACAACTTCGAATCCCGCTTCACACAAACGTTCGCAGACACGGGCACCGATGAAACCGGCTGCGCCGGTAACCAAATATTTCATACCACTGTTCTCATTTAACTTTCAGCATAGGAAGCCGCTTTCAATCGTTACCAAAGAGATCCCGGGTATAAACTTTATCCGCAACATCTTTTAGTTCATCAACCATACGGTTCGAAATAATGACATCTGAAACTTTTTTAAATTCATTAACATCGCGTATCACCCTAGAGCGGAAAAACTCATCACTTTCCAGCACAGGTTCATACACCACCACTTCAATCCCTTTGGCCTTAATTCGTTTCATCACGCCTTGCACTGCTGAAGCGCGGAAATTATCAGATCCGGACTTCATAATCAGTCGGTATACGCCAACCACTTTAGGTCTTTTGGCAATAACGGAATCGGCAATAAAGTCCTTACGCGTTCGGTTGGCATCAACGATTGCGGCTATCAGGTTGTTGGGAACCTGGTTATAGTTAGCCAGTAGTTGTTTGGTATCTTTGGGTAAACAGTAGCCACCGTAACCAAATGAAGGATTGTTATAATGAGCGCCAATTCGGGGATCCAAACACACCCCCTCTATTATCTGCCTTGTATCCAGCCCATTGGTTTCCGCATAAGAGTCAAGTTCGTTGAAATATGCGACTCGCATAGCTAAATATGTATTGGCAAAGAGCTTAATGGCTTCAGCCTCCGTACTGCCGGTAAAGAGTACGGGAATATCTGGCTTTAACGCTGCGTCAACAAGCAATTGAGCAAATCGTTCGGCTCTCTCTGAGCGTTCACCAACAATGATTCGAGAAGGATAAAGGTTATCGTACAAAGCCTTACCTTCTCGCAAGAACTCAGGTGAGAATATGATATTGGCCGTACCATGCCTGTTTCGCAATGCTCTGGTAAAACCAACAGGCACAGTAGATTTGATGATGATACAAGCGGCAGAATTAACCGCTATCACATCTTTTGCCACGGCTTCTACCGTGCTGGTGTCGAAGTAATTGGTCTTGGGATCGTAATCCGTTGGCGTAGCAATAATCACATAATCTGCGCCCCGATAGACCTCTTTGTCCGTTGTGGCAGTTAACTGCAACTTATTGCTCACCAAGTATTGCTCAATAAGCTCATCGGCTATGGGCGAGCGACCGGCATTGACCATTGCCACTCTTTCTGATGAGATGTCCAACGCCCACACCTGATTATGTTGTGCCAGCAAAACTGAGTTTGACAGGCCAACATAACCTGTTCCAACAACCACTATCTTCATTTTTTCCCCCAACTGCTTACGCTGTACGCTAACTTAACACAGTGGTGAAACCAGAGATATACACAACGAGTCTAGCCCCTAAGGGGATTAGACTGGTGGCTGCTATGCTAATTATTGACAAACACCGTCCACTTACGCCATGGCACAGCCGGGATAACCGAACCATAGCGCAGCAATGAGCAAGGACTTTGCATAAAGAGAAGAAAAATCTCCCTATTACAGGGTTGAAGCTGAAAGCACGGAACTGATACTTGTCGTCAGTCTATAAAACCGGCTCAGACCGAAGACAAGGCTTTCATGCATCGGTTTCAGCGCAGCGGCAACTCGACATCCGCAAACATCTGCTCTATCAGCTGTGCATCACGCAATGCCACCGCCTTCTCCACAACATCTCGGGTAAGGTGCGGCGCAAACCGCTCAATAAAATCATACATGTAGCTACGCAGGAAACTGCCCTTTCTAAAACCTATCTTGGTGGTACTGTGGGCAAACAGATGACTGGCGTCTATGGCGACCAGATCCTTATCGATTACAGGATCAATCGCCATGGAAGCTATCACTCCTACGCCGAGCCCCAATCTGACATAAGTCTTGAGCACATCGGCACTTGTGGCACTGAAGACGACCCTGGGCTCAAGCCCGGCACCATGGAAACCCCGCTCAATTTCCGAGGCCTTATCAAAACCGAACACATAAGTGACCAGGGGGAAGCGCGCCAACTCTTCAATGCTAATCTGACTGCGGCTGGCCAGCGGGTGATCCCGAGAAACCACCACAGAGCGATTCCAGTGATAACACGGCAGCATGATGAGATCGGAATAGAGATGCATCGCCTCGGTGGCGATAGCAAAATCGGCGTCACCTCGGGCGGCGGCTTCGCTTATCTGCGATGGCGTACCTTGATGCATATGCAGATTTACCTTGGGATAACGCTCAATAAACTGCCGGATAATCTGTGGCAAAGCGTAGCGGGCTTGGGTATCTGTGGTGGCAATGTTCAGTTCCCCCTGATCGGGCTTGGTGTATTCTTCGGCCACCTTCTTGATACTTTCGACTTTACCAAGGATGTCGTTGGCAATTTTGATAACCTGCTCGCCGGCCGGAGTCACATGGGTCAAGTGTTTGCCACTACGACCGAAGATCTGGATCCCCAGTTCATCCTCCAGCATACGTACCTGCTTACTGATCCCTGGCTGGGAGGTATAAAGGTTTTCGGCGGTCGCGGAAACATTGAGGTTATGATTGACCACTTCTGCAATATATCTGAGCTGTTGCAGTTTCATCTTTAGATCCTTGAACTTCGGCCCCATTCAGGAGCAGAATTGAGTGTTGGAATACCGGACATCTATAATTAATGGTTATAGTATAAAGCAATAACTAAATCAAACAGGAATATAGCCGCGAATGCGAGCTATCTTCAGGACAGATATCTGGTGCTAGGCTAAGATAACTAGGCTAGTTTATTGATTTATTGTAGCATTAACAGAATGATAAAATTTACGGACAGGCTATGGCATTTACTCTTGTACTGCTGCTGATAGGTGCGCTTCTTCTGCTGGTTATCGGTATCAATGTTATTCAGCAACAAAAAGAGCGAGTCGAGGCCGAACGTCGTACTGAGTTGGCTCGTCAGCGAGCGATTTTGGACGAAACTGAAGAAGTTCTCTCCAATACCGGTATGTTTCCCTGCTCTTCACAAATCGTTTTGGTGCTCTACAAGCGCATTCAGGATGCCGCAAGAATTGCCGTTACCCTGAGTAAGGCCAACCAGAAGAGTGACTATGAACGGCGGCTAACCGACCTTGACGCGCTGATCACCAATCTGCAAAACAGTCCCCAACAAACACCTGCGATAGAGAGTTTTCGTCTGCCGGACAATGACCGTCAGGTATTGGTGCTGGTGCAGACTTTGAAAAAACTCAAGGCGATTTTGCGTGCTGAGCATAATAAGGGCAAAGTCGACCCTACTGTTTTTTCCACTGAAGAAGGCCGTATCGACAGCCTGCAACTCAGGATCAATGTCGAAAGTATGCTATCCCGCGCCCGCGCCGCCAGTTATATGAAACAATACGGTTCATCGAGGCAAATGGTGACCAAGGCCCTCGGCACCTTGCATACCATCAAGGCGCAAACCCCGAACGATCCTTTCATTGCCCGCAAAGTGGATGAAGCCAAGCAACTGCTCGATGAAATCATGGGGGCGCAAAAGATGGCTCAGCCCAGTGCTCCAAAACCTAAAAGCGATGAAGATGATATCGATGTGTTGTTCCAGCCTAAGAAAAAATGGTAAGCCGCCAACTGACCTAAAGTAGCTTCAGACAAACAAAGTTCAAAAAGCACCTTCAGGGTGCTTTTGGCTTAATCCAGTCCAATCAAGTCTCTATTAACCCAATCCCCTCTCAGCCAAATCCATCTTGAATAGTCCAAGCGGGTAACCGTTGTTTCCAATAACAGTCAAACATGGGCCGCCGGAAACAAGAAAGCCCTGCAACAGCAGGGCTTTCTTAACTCAGGTTTTTACCTGAAACTTAACTCTTGGCTTTCTTTTTCTTGCTGTTTTCAGCAAACCACTTGCCATCACGATAATGAGCAACCCAACCGGTCGCCTTACCGTCAACTTCGCTGGCCACATATTGCTCTTTAGTCTTACGACTGAACTTCACCAGCGCCGGGTTGCCTTCGTCATCTTTCACCGGCGCATCAGCCAGGAACTGATATTTGGGCCACAGCAACTCGCGGTACTCCACCAACTCAGAGACCAATGGTGCACGGGTCTCTCGGGATCTGGGGAAAGTACTTGCAGCCAGGAAAATACCCGAAGCCCCATCACGCAACACGAAATGAGCGTCTGACTTGCTGCACTTGAGCTCAGGCAAAGGAATTGGATCTTCCTTAGGTGGCGCAACTTCACCATTCTTGAGCAGTTTACGGGTGTTCTTGCACTCGCTGTTGGTGCAGCCAAAGTACTTACCGAAACGGCCGTTCTTCAACTCCATATCACTACCGCAGCGGTCACACTCTATCACTGGGCCTTCGTAGCCTTTGAGTTTGAACTGCCCCTTCTCGACTTCATATCCAGAGCAGGCAGGGTTGTTACCACAAACATGCAGCTTACGGGTTTCATCCAACAGGTAGCTATCCATGGCAGTACCGCAGATGCCACAGCGATGCTTGGCCCTGAGCGCCTCGGTTTCAGCATCTTCGCTCTCGCTAATAGCTTCTTCACCCGGAGTCAGGTTCAGCGTGGTCTTACAACGCTCTTTGGGGGGCAGCTCATAACCGGAACATCCCAGGAACACACCTGTAGTACCGGTACGGATCCCCATTTGGCGACCACAAGTAGGACAGGTTATGTCTGTCAGCACCATCTGGTTGGGGCGCATACCGCCCTCTTCCGGTGGCAGCTCAGCATGTTGCAACTGCTTGGTGAAGTCTTTGTAGAAGCCATCAAGCACCTGTTTCCAGTCGAGTTGCCCCTGAGCGACATTATCCAGGGTCTGTTCCATACCGGCGGTAAAGTCATAGTTCATCAGGTTGGCAAAGTTTTCCACCAGACGTTCACTGACAATTTCACCCATCTTCTCGGCGTAGAAACGGCGGTTTTCCACTTTCACATAACCACGATCCTGGATGGTGGAAATAATAGTGGCGTAAGTAGAGGGACGACCTATGCCGCGCTTTTCCAATTCTTTAACCAGAGAGGCTTCACTGTAACGCGCCGGAGGCTTGGTAAAGTGCTGTTTAGGATCCAGTTGTTTCAGATCCAGTTTATCGCCCTTGGCCAGATATGGCAGAGTGACTTCTTCTTCATTCTTGCGTTTGACCGCAGATTGTACCCGGGTCCAACCATCAAATTTCAACGTACGGCCACTGGCCTTCAGCTCAAACTCACCGGCCTTAACCGTGAGTCTGGTGGCATCATATTGAGCCGGAGTCATCTGACAGGCAACAAACTGGCGCCAGATAAGCTCATAGAGCCGCTGAGCGTCACGTTCCATGTCGGTCAATGACGCAGCATGCACAGAGACATCTGAAGGGCGAATCGCTTCGTGAGCTTCTTGTGCGCCCTCTTTGCTGCCATAACGAATCGGTGCATCCGGCAGGTACTTATCGCCGAACTCTTTGGCAATCATGGTTCTGACGTTATCCAGCGCTTCTTGGCTCAAATTGGTAGAGTCGGTACGCATATAAGTGATATGACCCGCCTCATAAAGACGTTGGGCCATCATCATGGTCTTCTTCACTCCAAAACCGAGACGGGTACTGGCGGCTTGCTGCAGTGTCGAGGTAATAAAGGGAGCGCTGGGCTTGCTTTGAGTAGCCTTGTCTTCGCGGCCAATTACCTCATAACTGGCCGATTGCAGCGCTGCCACCGCAGCCAGCGCCTGGGATTCATTGACCGGCTCAAATGCTTTGCCGTTTTGCTTAACCACTTGCATGGTCAGAGCATCATCGGTAGCAGTCGCCAATTGTGCATGCAGATCCCAGAACTCTTCCGGCACGAAGGCTTTGATTTCGGCTTCCCGCTCAACTACCAAACGCACGGCTACCGACTGAACCCGTCCAGCAGAAAGGCCTCTGGCGACCTTTTTCCACAGCAGTGGCGAAACCATAAAGCCCACGACTCGGTCGAGGAATCGCCGAGCCTGCTGAGCATTGACCATATTGTTGTCAAGATCACTGGGTTTGCTGAAAGCATCCTGAATGGCGCTCTTGGTGATCTCATTGAACACCACCCGCTTATAACGCGAATTGTCGCCGCCTATCACCTGCTGCAGGTGCCAGGCAATCGCTTCCCCTTCTCTATCCAAATCCGTCGCGAGATAGATTTCATCGGCAGAATCGGCCAGCGCTTGCAGTTCTTTTACCACCTTCTCCTTACCAGGCAGAATTTGGTAGTTGGCTTTCCAGCCGTGCTCCGGATCAACCCCCATACGGGCAACCAGAGCCTTTTTCTCTTTCACCTTCTTGTACTTGGCCTTTTCTTCAGGTGACATCTTACGCACTTCAGCGGCGCTTTTGGCCTTGCCGTTGGCGTCGGCGGAGGAGGAAGTCGGCAAGTCACGTATGTGACCCACACTCGACTTAACGATGAATTCTTTACCAAGATATTTGTTGATAGTCTTGGCTTTAGCCGGCGATTCGACAATAACTAGCGATTTACCCATAGTGTGATTTGCGCCAAACGATCTCAGAACGGTGAAAATTGGCACCATATATAGAGGGTTGTCCACGGACTTTCAAGTTAATCCCTCTTTTATGTGTACCGGCGACTCAATTTTTAAGCAGGGTTAAAAAATTGTACAAAATAATATTGCGTAATTAAAAACTAATATTTCATTATTTCACGGCAAGCAAGTAATAGTTATGCATTTGTGATGAAAAAGCACTTTTTGCAGCCTTCCTGGTCGACTTGTGAAGCCTTGGGGCTCAAGTATACTGGAGCCAGTCCAAGGCCTGGATTGGGCCTCTATAACAACCTCAAATACCCCAAAAGGACAAGCAATGAAGCATTTTGAAGCGAATTTTGACGGATTGGTGGGCCCCACCCACAACTATGCAGGCCTGTCGTTCGGCAATGTCGCCTCCCTGAACAATGCCGCCCAGGTAGCCAACCCTAAGGCAGCGGCCAAACAGGGCTTGCAAAAGGCCAAGGCCCTGGCCGACATGGGGATGGTCCAGGGCATGCTGGCGCCGCAAGAACGCCCTGATCTACATACACTACGAAGGATAGGTTTTAACGGCACAGATAAAGAAGTCTTGCAAAAGGCGGCCGAGCAGGCACCAGCTGTGCTCAGAGCCTGTTGTAGTGCTTCCAGCATGTGGACCGCCAATGCCGCAACCGTATCCCCAAGCGCCGATACCCATGATGGCCGCGTTCACTTTACTCCGGCCAACCTGGTGGATAAGTTGCATCGCTCAATTGAGCCGCAAACCACTGGTAACATTCTCAAGGCCATTTTCAGCGACAGTCGTTATTTTGTACACCACCAGCACCTGCCGGAACACAGTAGTTTTGGTGATGAAGGCGCTGCCAACCACACCCGCCTATGTCAGGAATATGGTCATGCCGGAGTCGAAGTCTTTGTTTACGGCCAGGAAGCTACCAACCCTCAGGCCATAAAACCGAAGAAGTTTCCCGCCAGACAAACGCTGGAAGCCTCTCAGGCTATCGCCCGTTTACATCGTCTCGATGAAGACAACACTGTCTTTATTCAACAAAATCCTGAGGTGATAGATCAAGGCGTATTCCACAATGATGTGATCGCTGTCGGTAACCGCAATGTGCTTTTTCATCACGAGCAGGCCTTTGTCGATACCAAGGCCAAGCTGGCAGAGATCCGGGCCAAGCTGGAAGGTGATATCCATTTCATTGAAGTACCGACCGCCAAAGTCAGTATTCAGGATGCGGTCAAATCCTACCTGTTCAACACTCAGTTATTGAGCATGAGTGACGGCAAAATGGTTATCATAGCGCCAACCGATTGTGCCGAGAATCCGGCGGTAAAAGCCTATCTGGATGAATTGCTGACTCTGGATACACCAATCCAGAAAGTTGAATATTTTGATGTTAAACAAAGCATGCAAAACGGTGGTGGCCCGGCTTGCCTTCGCCTGAGGGTCGCCATGAATGATGCCGAGTTGACAGCCATCAATCAGCATGTACTGCTCGACGATAACCTGTTTACTCGCCTCAACGCCTGGGTGGACAAACACTACCGCGACCGCTTGTTACCCGCAGACTTGGCCGACCCACAACTAATAGTCGAGTCCCGTACCGCGCTGGATGAACTGACTCAGATAATGAAACTCGGCAGCGTCTATCAGTTCCAGCGATAAGTTTTAGCTTAATTTCTACATTTTAAATCACTTCCGCACAATATCGGCCTCTGTTCATGAGGCCGACTTTTTAGCGGCATAGAAGCGCCACCGTTATCACGGCTGCGACAATATGATGGATTGTCAAAAGCGTGGCCTGGTTGAGATTGAGCGCAAAGGTTACAACAGCGATAGTACCCGCCTCCGTCGCAATCAATTTGGAGAATTACAAGGGTCAAATAAAAAATCGACGCTGGGCGATAAGGATGAAGAAAAAAGCCCCCAAAGTCGGTCAAGCCTCCAACCATAAGGGTGGTCCCTATCAGCAGAAGGAACAAGCGCTGTGGCAAAGTATCTTGGACAAAGAGGGTAAGAAAAACCACCTGGCAATCTTTACCAACACCGAAACTGGCAAGGTACGTTACTTTTGGCA
>NZ_JBKORL010000014.1:0-26645 GCF_047314525.1 Shewanella sp. BJSY2023SW007
TCCTGAGTGTAGCCAATTTGTTTCATAAGCCAGCGGGGATTTCGGCTACGTCGGGGTGTCCTTGGGGATGCAAGGGGCTTTGGACAAGCAAAGCCCCTTGCCCGGTGTGGTTTGGCGAGTGTCGCCTAGCGACCGGCTACGAGCGAGAGCCAGGGATGGCGAACTGGCCTTTGTGCATGGATGCACTTACACCACGACTTTAGGCCGCTGGCACAGCGGCTATCATAGCTTCAGGCAAAAACTAACCAATGACCTTGGGTTTATCTGCTGGCTAAGCTGCAGCCCATCACCTGCGATGCAGATGGCCAGGAAGCCTATGGCAAGTGAGTCACTAGTATTCAGTCCCAACTTGCTCCTTCCGCAGCCGGGGAGTACCCTCTTTCGCAGCCAACCGTTTAAGCAGTATCGGGAATTGACCGCCATGCCAAAGGAAATATTTATACTACGCCACGGCCAAACTGAATTTAATGCCGCCGGTAAGCTGCAGGGACACTGTAACTCACCGCTGACCGAACTCGGCAGGGCGCAGGCAAGAGCTTATGGTGTTGTCTTGCAACAACGGCTGCAATCGGCAATAAATCCTGAACACGAATTTCAGCTGGTTTCCAGCCCGCTGGGAAGGGCCATGGAAACGGCGACTCTGGTGGCAGAGGTACTTTGCCGGGATCCCGGCGCCATTATCGCCGAGCCCAGGGTGATTGAATGCGGTTTAGGTGAATGGGAACAGACCCGGGTCGCCGAAATCCACGCCGCCAGACCCGAGCTTGCCGGGCGCAATGACTGGTATCTGCAGGGCCCGGGCGCAGAAACACTACTCCAGGTGCAACAGCGGCTGGCACATTGGCTGACCGATCCAGCAACCCCGGAGCGGGTGATTCTTGTGTCGCACGGCCTGACAGGGATTATCCTGCGCGCCCTGTTGCTGGGCCTGGATGACAAGGCACTTTGGCGTCAGGACAAGCCTCAGGATGCTCTCTATCACTTTCACAGTGAGGCTCAGGAGAGACTCAAACGCATCTGTTGCTGACACGCCAACCAGTCGAAGTGGGCCAGCAAGGCCTGCAAATAGCGCAGCTCTTCCGCCGGGAGTTGCCCCTCAGCCGCTGCTATCTGTTGTAAGTCGCTCAGCAGCTGTCTTACCAAAGGCTCGGTGCAATAGCCCTTCCACAGTCTCAGGGCGGCTTTTTTCGGCGAATGGCAGTAGCGCCGCAGCTGAATATCGACAAACCAGTCGGCCCGCTCCCGGGCGCTGGGCATCAGCGTCATCACATACCAGTTCATCCTCTCCTCCTCAGGCGGATAACTTAATCCTGTCGCGGCCATCGCTCTTGGCCCGGTACAGGGCTGTGTCCGCCGCGCTGAGCATGGCCTCGGCGGTGCGGTACTGGCCATTGATCTCAGTGGCAATCCCCTGGCTGACACTGACACAAACCTCACGGCTCAGCCCCAATTTGACGAAGTCCAGGCTACGAATGGCCTCGGCTATTTGCTCGGCCACCACCCAGGCCATGGCGCTGTTGAATCCGGGCAACACCAGGGCGAACTCCTCACCGCCAAAACGTGCCGCCAGACACTGGGGCGAAGGCAACGCGGCAGCTATGGTCTTGGCCATCAATTTCAGGCATTCATCCCCCATCAGGTGACCATGCTGATCGTTGAACTGTTTGAAATGGTCGGCATCTATGATCAAGGTGCTGATGGGCTTGTGCTTATCGACGCACTGCTGCCACTGGCGCTCCAGTGTCTCGGTAAAAGTGCGGCGATTGGCCAGTCCGGTCAAATAGTCGGTCGCCGCCAGGGTGGACAGGCGTTTAATCTCATCCCTGTGACCGCTGAGATCATGCAAACCAATCACAAACAGCGGCAGCAAGCCCTGAATAAAGGAAAGCGACAGATTCACCGGCAGCTCGACCCCATCGACACGTCTGAGCAATACCTCCCAGGGACCATGTTGCAGCGGTACCTGACGACCGTATTGGCTGCTGAACATGCTGGCATAGCGGCTACGGTAAGGCGCCGCCAACCAGGTATGCCAAAATTCACCGGTAAAGGTTTCGCTCTGATCACCCAGCAACTCGGCCGCCGGAGAGTTCACCGCCAACACTTTACCCTCACCATCGGCCAGCACCATAGGTTGCTGCATGCACTCAATCAGGGTCGCCAGAGCCTCGCTGTCACACTCACACTGACTAAAACCAGCTTCATTGTTGTAGGGGCTTGCCATGCTGTTCTCCCTCCCGACCTGCGGGTTGTTCAATTTCGACAGGGATAACTCTAGCGCGTACGTACAAGGCTAACCTTCTGATAAGCTTACGATGTAATTTATTGAAAAATATCGTTAATAATTCCAACCTTCTGTAGGCGGGAAAGGCGTCCAACCACAAAAATACGGCAATGATTGGCAAGCATAGGAGCTTTCGGGCGGGAAAGAATCCCCCGATCGGCAAATCGGGGGGGGAATAACTACTTTATATCTTTATTGATAACTTGTGGATCCGGACTGGGCAACAGGAGCGGCGATTCCTCACTGCTGAACAGGAATTGATACTTGCCCGTGCCTGTATTACGCATAGAGTCATACAGTTGCAGCGTCAGGCCATCGGCGCTGACCTCGACCCGAACGATATGACCATCGAAGGGATTGGTGAAGGCGGCACCGACAAATTTCAGCCCGGCCGGAGAATCTTCCAGGTTCAACAGCTGATAGGTGATCACTGCGGGTTCACTGACCACCACATCACCGCTGCACTCCACGCCCTGCTGTGAATAGTGAAAGCTCGCCTGCCGGGCGCTATCCAGAGTAACACTCAGCACCACGGGCTCACTGACATCACAGTAAGGTAAACGCGGTTTCAACAATAGGTTGTCGGTTTGGCTCAGCTGCGCCGCCTGGTCAAACTCGGCCATCCGTGACGGCCAGTCAAACAGCGCCAGGATCCGATAGACTTCCGAAGCACTCAGTGGTTGTTGCAACAGCCGGCGATCCAGATGCAAAGCCCCTACTTATCAAACACCAAGCTATTGATAAAGGCGGATAAAGACTGCCCCAAGGGCTCCAACGGCGAAGGCTAGGCCAGCAAGAGTTGCAACTCGGCGTCACTCTTTACCGGTGCCATCGCCAGATCGATCTCGGCCTGAGTAGCGGCACTCAGTGCCAGGGGAAAGCTTGCCAGCAGCGCGCTGACCATCAAAGCAATACGCATAACGACTCCATGTCAATTAGATCTACATGCCTTATGTGGAGAAGAAAAACTGATTGAGTGGCTCAGGTACAGAAGCCACCCAGATGAATGCAATCAAGCCAGATTTAAGTACTTGACAATAAAACTAACTCAGTTATTGCCAGTATTCACTATTTGAGGATCCTGGCTGGAAACCAATAGAGTATTGTTGCTGTTACTGAGGATCAGCCTAAAGCCTGTCTTGCCTACCACAGAATTGGTATCCATCAGTATCAGCATATCCGGCGCCTCGGTCTTGACCGCATCGATAATGCCGTCGAAGGGGGTATCGAAGGAGGCGCCAACAAAGGCCAAATCCATATCTGTCTTGTCCTGTAGCTTATAGATAATATGAGTGTTGGGCTTATCTACCACTACTGGGCCGTCCGGCTCATAGGCAAACTGAGGCACGCGGTTATCATCCAATGTAATAGTGACAATGATATTTTTTACGGGTACAGACATAGCTTCATCCTTGTTTTAGGTTAGTTTTTGAGGGGGTATTTAAATTGACGAAAACGATAACCAAGTGGCTCAAATTTAGCCTTCATTTTCAATAGTTCCTGTTGGTCATCAATGCAATCCAAAGCCATAGCATAAGGCGCGAGTATACGGGCATCACTATTCACAGTGACCCATGGTTGCAGACTTCGGCTGACTTTCTGGCAGTGAGTATAGGCAAAGCTTATATCGTTATTTAACATGGACACACTATAGGCGATTACAAGCCCAGCCTCGGCCAGGGCTCCCATATCTACAGTGCCCAAAACCGTTTTCTGTCCTAATGTTGTAAAAAACGCTTCTGCCAACAAAGCAAGCTTCTGAGCTTGCTGATAATCACCTTGTTCGAGCCGCTCATTGGCAGCAGCCAACCAAAAACGAGCCTCCAATTTAAGCTGCTTAGTCGAGGTTTCGCTTGACGGCTTACTGGCCAGATGCCCACTCAAAGTATTTAGCATGGCCGTTTTTTCTGTTGATGTCGGTAGCAAGCTAACCAGTAACACCTCAACAAAAGATTGCTGCATTCGCCAGCGCTCATTTTCCGGGTCGGCCTCAAGTGCGGCAGCAATAGCCCGACTGGCTTCCATTGCGCTATCTCTGGCCAGTTCGGGTTGCTGCACCGCTCTGTATAACTGAGCCAAGATCTCCAGATTCCCGGATAATCTATATAGCTGATAGGGTTCTCTCTGAGCATGCCGTTTTAACTCTTCGGCTATCTGCCTATGAATGGCGATGGCTACTTGAATATCCCCTTCAGCGCTGGCGGCACTGGCAAGCCAGGAGCGGGTATCGGCGACATCGGCCAAGAGCTGAGGGTCATCCGGCGACTCTGCCAGCGCGATCAGCTTGAGCCGCAGCGATTCCTCAAAGCCCTGGCGCGCCTTGCTGAACTCCTGCAGCGTCATCGACAATGACCCCAGAGAGTTATGGGCGTAGGAGAGTTCCATCAACGCTTCGCTGTTGTCCGGCGCCAGTCGGTACATGGCCTGACTGTGTTGCAGATAAGCCTCAAGCCAGGGGCGGGTGCCCTGCCAATCGCTCTGGTCATACTTGAGTTGCCCAAGCCAGAAAGCATTGGCGCCAAGAGTCTTTAACAGCTCCAGCTGATCTGTACTGCCGGACAGCAGTGGCAAGAGTTTGTCTCTGGCAGCCAGCAGCGCCTTTTCCGCTTCATCCACCCGGCCACGGGAATAGGCCACCTCACCCATGGCTTCCAGTGTCTGGCCATGGCGAAACAACGCCGCCTCACTCAGGCTGCTGTCGGCCTCGCGAAAATAATCCAGCGCCTTGTTGCTGACACCATCGAGCAGATCCATCCGGCCTATGCTGCGCAGCTTGTCGGCAAAGTCGCCCACCATAAAGCCCAGCAAGTCTTCTGCCGCCAGGCGCTTGGCCTGCGCCTGCTGCTCGGCTTCAACGCTGCGATAACTCATGAATACCGAGATGAGGGTCAAGAGGCATAAAAGCATGAAGGTCGCGCCCTTGAGGCGCCGCTGGCGCTGCCCTCTGGCGCTGGAGGCGGCAACATAGCTTTCGCTGACAGGATCCAGCTCAAGCAGGGGATCGTTTTTCAGCGCCAGCGCTTCGGTCAGCGGCTTGCCCTGGGGCAGCAGAAAATCGCGGCTGCACTGCTGTTGCTGCCAGCGCCTGGCCTGATGGAACAGCCTGGCCTTGGCCGCCAGCCCTTCCCTGTGGCTATCTATCCAGTCTCTGGCCCTGGACCAACGTCTGAGCAAGGCTTCATGGGCTATGCTGAAACCGGGTTCGCTGTCCTCCAGATGGGAGACAAACAGCCGACTATCGACCAAGGCCTGAACCAAAGCGCGCTCGGCATCCGTGGCCAATTCGGAATATCTGGCGCTGCGACTGGTGACCGACTGCTCATCTTCCCTGAGGGTCACCAGCAGCGACAGCACCCGCGGCAGGGCCGCCCTTTGCGAGCTAGACAAGGAGGCGATGGCATCTTCGGCGGCCTGGCCTATGGCTCCGGCCAGCCCCCCCAGACGGTGATAAACCGCCAGTTGCAACTGGTTGTCGTCACTGCGCTGCAGATACAGGGCCTGCAGCATATACTGCAACATGGGCAGGGCATCCGGGTTACTGGCGGCCTCACGGCACAGCAGCTCATCCAAGCCCAGTGCCGATTCAGGGTCAAATTCCCAGTTCAGGCCTGCGGCTGCGGCCGGCAAACGTATCATCTGCAACAGTTCCTGACGGCTGGGCGGCAAGAGATCGAAATGGGCGCCATTGCCCTTGCCCGCCATCAAGCTGGGGCTGGCAACCACCTGAGGGTAGAATTCATTGCGACAGGCGCTGAGCAGCAATACGGCTCCGGAACGCGCCAGAGTGTCGAGCAGCGCCAGCCCCTGCTCACGGGCGGCGGCCGAGAAGCGCGGCGAAGACAGCAGCACTTCCAGACGGTCGACAAACAGGCCGAACCTGGGCTTCTGCCAATTTTGGGACGGCAGCGCCCGGCAGAGTTGGGCGCAGAGGCTGTCGATATCCTGCTCCAGGGCGTGAGCCAGCGTTTCGGCGCTGTAGCCTGCCAATACCGGCGCATCGTCCAGTTCCCAGTCGAGCATGGCGGCGGCCAACTCCAGCAGCAGTTGATCTTCGGCGACATCGGCCAGATCCAGTATCGAATAGCAGGCCAGGCCTATGCCGTGAAAGCCCTGAGGCGAAGCCAGATTGGGCAAAATGCCTGCGTTAATCAGCGATGACTTACCGCTGCCACTGGGGCCAAGCAGCAAGCAAAAACCGCGGCCATGTTTAATCTGCCTGGCTATGCGTTCCAGTAAGGCGTTGATCTGTTCGCTGCGGCCGAAAAACACCCCGGCATAATCGGCGCTGAAGGGTTTTAACCCGGGAAATGGTGAGCCCTGGCTCCAGGCCAGCGACGGCGCACTGGCTTCGTGGCCGATGGGGAAACGGACATCGGCTACAACTCGATAGCCGCGTTTGCGGATAGTTTCGATGAAAGAAGGATCGCCGGCCTTGTCGTCCAGCGCCCGACGCAGCTGATTGATGGTCTTGTGCAGCGGGTTATCGCCCGTGTCGCTGCCGGGCCAACAGGCATCCAGCAGCTCATCGCTGCTGACAACCTCGCCGCTGCGACGACACAGATACAGCAGCACATCCATGGCTTTGGGTTCCAACTGCCGCAGGCGCTTTCCCAGCCGCAAACTATTGCTGCCGGGATCGACCTGCCAATCACCCAAAAAGAAGCTGCTGTCGCTCATGGAACCTACCGCGATAAGAGATTGACCGCATCTTACCCGGTATACAAAGTTAACACCATGATAACAGTGTTAAGTTTTACCTAATGAGCGTTAACTCAAATACTCAAACCCCAGAGCTCGAATGTCTCCCGGCACAGGGATTCACGAAAATCCGGATGCGCTATGTCGATTAAGGCTCTGGCCCGCTCGCGGATACTGCGGCCCCTGAGGTTGGCACAACCATATTCGGTGGCAATATAGTGCACATGGGCCCGGGTAGTCACCACCCCGGCACCTGGGCTCAGCACAGGCGCGATACGGGAAACCGCGCCGTTGGCGGCCGTGCTCGGCAGGGCGATAACCGAGCGCCCGCCGGGAGAGAGACCGGCGCCGCGAATAAAGTCCATCTGCCCGCCTACCCCGGAATAGATTCGGGTACCTATGGAGTCAGCGCACACCTGGCCGGAAATATCCACTTGCAGCGCCGAGTTGATGGCCATTACCTGCGGGTTGCGGCGGATAACCGAGGTGTCATTAACCTGCTCTATATCCAGAAACAGTACTTCGGGGTTGTCATCGACAAAGTCATAGAGGGCGCGGCTGCCAAGCGCAAAGCCGGTGACCAACTTCCCCGGATGCACCTTCTTGCGGCTGTTGTTAATCGCCCCGGAGCGATAAAGCGCCAGAATGCCGTCGGAAAACAGCTCGGTGTGGATCCCTAAGTTTCGTCTGTCTGCCAACTGCCCCAAAACGGCATCCGGAATGGCACCTATGCCCATCTGCAGACAATCGCCGTCTTCAACCAGAGAGGCCACATGCTTGCCGATAGCCTGGCTGATGGCATCGGCTCCGGCCATGGGGTGTTCGGGCAGCGGCGAACTCTGTTCATACACGGCGGCAAAGCGGTCATAGGGTACAAAGCTGTCGCCATGGGTGCGCGGCATTTGCGGGTTGATATGGGCTATGATCCGGCCGGCCACATCACAAGCGGCGCGGCTGGCTTCGACACTGATCCCCAGTGAACAGTTGCCATGGCTGTCCGGCGGTGACACCTGTACCAGTGCCGTATCTATGGGTTGCTCGCCGGAGCGAAACAGCTTGGGCACCTCGGATAAAAAGACAGGCACATAATCCGCCTCGCCACTGGCCAGCAGGGCGCGGGTCGGGGCGCCGCCAAAGAAACAGCGATGGCGCAGATGGCCCTTGAGCTCGGGCACACTCAAGGCCTCGGCTTCCTCGGTATGCAGTTGCAGCAAGGTCAGGTTCTGCCGCGTCATGGCATGCTGTGCCAGCGCCTCCAGCAAGACTCTGGGCGTAGCCCCCATAGAGTGGGTCCAGATAAATTCATCATTCCCTATCAGGGATACCGCTTCCAGTGCACTGGAACAAACTCTTGGCGCCATACTGCTGCTTCCTTATTTTTATTTATACCGTTCCGTGACAGGAGTTTGATTGAACCAATGCCGTATTTATTTTCCCACACCCCACCTGATTGACTTGGGCTGTCCCATCGAGACGACTTCACCCAAGCCATGACAGGCTCCGCCGGTGGGAAAACCAACTCCTGTACAAAAAGGCCTTAACCCTAGCCAGTTGCTCTGTGAAGGGCAATCCCTAACAAACAACCTAAACCCCGCGACTGTGGAAAGTGAGCGCTACGCCACAGCAAACAGGTTGCAAACTGCGAGCCTCACAAAAATGCCACCGCGGTGGATAAGGCGTTTACCCTCAAGGTCTCAGTCGTTAGACTAGCCGGGCCCTAGGCTGCAGCTGCAAGTTCCACTGATTAGCTGTGCCCGGGCAGGACTCAAGTTTCAAGGAAGTAGTATGTCTCAGTTCGACAAGACCCTCAGCGTCAGCCTCAAGCCACAAGATCCCTCCAGCATCGCCCTGGCACTGCAGCAATACCGGCAACACCTGAACGACGGCAGCGCCTTTCGGCTCAATGGCTCCTTGCTATTCAATATTGAGTTCGTCAATCAGAAGCTGCGGCCGCTTAACCGTGACGATGCAGGTGCCAACCGCCCTTTGTTGGAACACGCCCTCGATACTGCCCGCCGGGATCACAGACTCAGCTTTTACACCGAACCGGTACTCTTTGCCGCAGCGCTGAACTTTCCCGAGCTATTGGACGAGCTCAAGGCCACAGCCGAGGCCATGGTGGCCTTCTCCCGCCGCCGCAATGACTCCAGCGATCTCTTTATCGATGACTACAACGTCTTCGGGGTGGAAGCCCTCTACATGCTGGCCAGGCAATATCCCGAGCTGAGCCATTATCTGGCCGCCTTTCTGGTACCTTACTGGAACTTGGAAAGCTTCTACCAACCTGTGTTACTGCTGGGCAAACTGGTGGAGGAGTTCGGCTGGCGCCGCGAACTGATCCACGCCTATCTGCACTGCGACGGCGAACAGAATCGCCGCTGCTTTTTCCAGACCACAGAGGGTAATTCAGTCAACCTCAGCCTACTGGAACATTTTGCCGGGCATCCGGACGATTACCCCTGGTTTAAGGCGCAGCTGCTTAAACGTCTCGAACAAACGCCACTGCTGGCCTATGCCAATGAACAACCGCTTGAACAAACCCAGCCGGTACTGGAGTTCTTCTACAGTCTGGGCGACTGGCCGGTAGAGGCTGACATTGACGACATTGAACTGTGGCGGGATCGGGTCAAGCAGCAATTGATCTTGGGTCGCCGGGTAGAGGATGAAGCACTTTCCTTGCTGGCGCAGCTGAGCGAGCAGAGCCAACCTCTGGTAATAGTGGCAGAGGCCTGGCGGGAAGACGACCGTCATTGTCTATGGCAAACCGGGGAAGAGCAGGCTCTGGCAGAAGACTATGACTGGGATCAGTATGATAACGAGCCGGGCTCTGACTATGCCGAGCTATTTTATGACCTGGAAGAGCCGGAAGACTATCTCAGGATTGGCGAGCTGGAAGAGCTGGATGCCGAAGTGGGAGAGGCGATGCTTTGCGCGCTGGCAGAACTGCCCAAGAGCCTTGGCGCCTGCGCCTATGCCGCCTATCGCCTGAGCCGCCTGAACTCGCCCCACAGCTTAAGCCCGGAAGCCGACAAGGCCGACGAGGCCGCGGCGCTGCTTCACTGGCTGGCGCAGCAGCTGCCGTTACAGTTTCAGCATCATATCTTCTATGAGGGCGGAGAGTACCAAAAGAAAAGGCGTGAACATCGCCTTCTCAAGAGCTGGCTCACGGATATAGACACCGAGGGCGATGTTGCCAAGATGGCTCAAATTGCCTCTGAGATACTCTATACCAGTAAGGACGGAAAGCGTATTGCACTCTTGTGGTCCAATGGCAATAAAGGATTCCAAAACGGCTTGTTGGCGCTGTATTTCCTGCTCTGCGCCCCGGAGCTCGAAGCGCCGCAGTGGCAGGCATTGAAAACCCTGGCACAAAGGCATTGGCAGCTATGGCTGACGCTGGATCCGCTGCAACTGATTGAAAAAATTTATTATTGCTGGGCTGACTACGCCTTCTATCCGGCCATTGACGATGAGCATCTCGAGGCCGAATTGCGGCAAAACCTGCTCAAGCTGGGTGTCAGCGAGGCGCAGCTTGATGCTCATACCCTGCTGACAGCACAACAGGTGGCTGCCTATCGCCCGGCCGATAAACGCTTCTGGCAAGGTTATATCACCAGGCTTAGCCGGTTTGCCGAAGCCGACCCAGAGGATAACAGCATGATAGACCGCCTCTGGCAGCAACAGCAGCAGTTGTTGCAAGCGCTGGATTCTAGCCGCGAGCTGCCGAGGCTGAGCTTTTTTGGCCATCTCAAGGCCAACTTCCCCGAGACTCCCTTGCCGCAGGCGTTTTTCGAACTGTTTGATCTTTGCCTGCGGCAAAGCTTCAGCAAATCATTTACCGAAGAGCAGGCGCAAAACCTCTGCCATCAACTCAAGGCTTATCTGGAATCGGGCGAAGGGCTTGAACCCTTGACGCCCCAAGCCACGGCCGAGTTGCAGGACTGGGCGCCTTGCCGCTCGGACGCCCCCGCCGATGCGGCTGAGCTTAGCGACTTTGTCTGGCTATTGCCCGAAGCGCAAGGGCGAGGTTTGGCCCTATTTCTCGCAGGCCTTGGAACCCAAAGCCTGTATTGGCTTCACCGGCCGAGTGTGGAGACGGCCTATGTCAACCACCTCATTGCCGAGGGTAGTCTCTCAATGGCGCAGCGCTGGGAAGATCACAGCGTAGGACACAAGCGTCACAGCGACTATGACACAGGGTTAGCCTTTCAGAGTACCAAGGAAAACTGGGCCCTTGGCTGGCTCGACAGCATAGGCGTAGCGCCGCAGAGCACTGCCTATTTCGCCGTAAGCCAAGGCCGCGCCCCGGCACCCTTCCTCAAACATTTGGCCGATGAGGGCCGACTGCCGGAGACCTCGCAGCTCTTGACCATAGACGAACGTGTACGCCTGCTGAAGTTGCTGGCGCAAGCCGGGGCTGACGCCGAGCTTTTCAGCGCCTTCCTGCAAGACGAGTCTGCCGCGGTCCGGCAACTGGCCAAAGATTTGGCGCAAGGCTCTTAATAGCAGGCTCTTAAGGAAGACATTGATAAAACAGCAGTTGGGAATAACCCAATAAACGAGTAATAACAGGATAACTGCCACGCCCTGGCTCACGGCGCGATCGCCGGTTGTTTAACAGGAAGTGCCTTACAGGCAACGACCGGAATTTAATATCAAGGAAGCAATATGCCCCAGTTCGACAAAACCCTCAGCATTAGCCTCAAGCCACAAGATCCCGCCAGCATCGCCCAGGCGCTGCAGCAATACCGGCAACACCTGCACGATGGCAGCGCCTTTCGTCTTGAAGGCTCCCTGCGGTTCAATATCGAGTTTGTCAACGAGCAACAGCAGCCACTCAGCAATGACGATGCCGGCGGCAACCGCAACTTGCTGGTGCATGCACTCAGCGCCGCTCGAGCGCACCACACCTTTAAATATTGCACTGAAGCCGTGCTGTTTGCCGCAGCGCTGAACTTCCCCGAGCTATTGGACGAGATCAAGGCAACAGCCGAGGCCATGGTGGCCTTCTCCCGCAGTCGTAACGACTTTAGCGATCTCTTTCTCGATGACTACAACGTCTTCGGGGTGGAAGCCCTCTACATGCTGGCCAGGCAATATCCCGAACTGAGTCATTATCTGGCCACCTTTTTAGTGCCTTACTGGGATTTGGACAGCGGCTATACACCCGTGGAACTGCTGGGCAAACTGGTAGAGGAGTTCGGCTGGCGCCGCGAACTGATCCACGCCTATCTGCACTGTGATGGCGAACAGAGCCGCCGCTGTTTTTTCCAAACCGCCGAGGGTGATCCAGTCAACCCCAGCCTGCTGGAACACTTTACCGAACATGCTGACGATTACGCCTGGTTTAAGGCGCAGCTGCTCAAACGTCTAAAGCAAACCCCGCTGCTGGCCTATGCCGATGAACAAACGCTGGAAGAAACCCAGCCAATACTGGAATTCTTCTACAGCCTGGACGACTGGCCGGTAGAAGCGGAACTTGAAGACACTGAGCTGTGGCGGGATCAGGTCAAGCAGCAATTGATCTTGGGGCATAGGGTGGAAGATGAGGCGCTGGCGCTGCAGGATGCGCTCGGCGTTGAGCCCAAGGCACAGGTTGCCGAAGCCTGGCTGATGGACGACAGGTTCGCCCCCTGGCAGCAGGATAAGACAGATACCGGCAGTGCCCAGGCAGAGCAGGAAAGTGGCAAGAGCCCCGGGCAAACTCAAGGCGACTGCCAACTACCCAGCTTGGAAGCGCTGCCTTTTTTCCTGCTTAGCCATACCTGCAAGCAAAGTGACTTCGCACAGTTGGATACAGCCATTGCCGATCGTCTGCAGGCGGCACTGGACAAGTTGCCGACCCACCTGGGAGGCGTTGCCTATGCCGCCTATCGGCTCGGCCGCCCCGAATGCACAGCGGCAGAAACCCAGGCTCTGCTTGGCTGGCTGGAGCAGCATTTCCTCACTGCCTATATGCGTGTCTTCAATCGGCATGGTGGCCGCTTCAACAACGATAATCCGCAGCATTTGACACTCAAGGCCTGGCTCACTGAGGCCAAGGAGCAGCAGGATGCTGACACTATGGCCGCCGTTGCCGAATCGCTACTTGGCAAGGATGGGGGAAAACGCGGAAGCCAGATAAGCCAGCGTCAAGCGGCCTACTGGTTGTTTTTCCCGGACGATGGTTTCCAGCGCGGCCTGCTCAGCCTGTTTTTCCTGTTAAATAGCCAACTGCCAGAGGCTCACACCGAACTGCAGATCCTGGCCCAGCGCCACTGGCAACTGCTTTTGAAACTGGCGCCTATGGTGCTTATCAGCCGCATCAGTCAGTTTTATGCAAACTATGAGGGATATGCCGCCATAGATGATCCGCAGACAGAGCAGAGCCTGCATCAAAAGCTGCTGACACTGGGAGTCAGCGAGGCGCAGCTGGATGCCCATACTTTGCTGCAAGACAGGCGCATCGCACGCTATGCGCCGGCCAACGAGCGCTTCTGGCAACGATACCTGGAGCGATTGGCAAGCTTTGCCGAAGGCGATCCAGAAGATAACAGCATGATAGGCCGCAGCCATTGGCTGGCTCAACAAAAGCTGTTGGATGCCCTCGGCTATTGCGATGAAACTGCCATGCTGGGGTTTATTGCCGATCTCAAGGCCTGTTTCCCGGAGCGCCCCTTGCCGCAGCAAGCCTTTGAGCTATTTAACCTCAGCCTGCAACGCGGCCTGGAGCAGAAACTCAAACCGGCAGCGGCGAAGGCTGTCTATGACAAGTTACAGGCCTATTTGCAAAGCGGCGAAGGCCTGGAAAACCTGACACCACAAGCCTTGAAACTGCCGGTTCTACAAGGTTGGGATCCCTACAGCGATTATCGCGGCAAAGTTGGCGTGGCAGACTTTGTCTGGCTGTTGCCAACCGAGATGGGAGAGCGGCTGGCACTGTTTCTCAGCGGTCTTGGGAAGCGAGGGCTGCACTGGTTGGGCTGTCCTAGTGTCAGGGAAGCCTATGTCAACCATTTGGTTGCCGAAGGCCATCTGAATATGGCCGAGCGTTGGCAGGATGAAGCGCTTGGGCACTCAAGCATAGGCGATGTCGATGTGAGCCTGCAACTTGAAGCCGCCAAGGAATTCTGGGCGCTACTCTGGTTGGATAGGATAGGTGTGACGCCACAAGCCACTGTGTATTTTGCCATGCACGAAGGGCGGCAACCTGAGTCTTTCATTATCCACTTGGCCAGCCAGCAGCGACTGCCGGATATGTCCGGGCAGTTGACCGCCGATGAGCGCAAACGCCTGCTGGAAATCATCGCCAAGCATAATTTCCTCACCAAAGAAAACACTGAGCCATTCAAGCAAGACGAGTCGAGCGTCGTCAGGCGCATGCTGAATAAGTTGTTTTAAGATTAAAAAGGCGTTGCCGGTCAACGCAGTAACGCCTTTTTGAGACAGTTTCAGCTGCCTTTGAGTGAGCGCAGGAACAAACCTATGCCACCTGTCAGCAATACAAGGATCACCAAGAGATCAAAACTGCTCATGCTGCGCAGGCTAAAGTGAATGGTAGAGATCACCCCAAAGATCATCGCTGTGATTGAGCCAATCGCCAATAACCAGCCAAGAATATTCTTGCCGTTATAGAAAATCATCCCAACCCCCAGAATAAAGGGCACCAAGATCATACCGCCGGTGATCCCCCACTGGCTGCCAAATGCGGGGACACCATACAAGCGGGTGCCCAGACCAAAGTTGCTGGATACCCGAATGGCGTTGAGCAGCATATAACCGCCACCACACATCATGATAAGGCCAATAAAAAACTGACCAATGCCGCCGGAACTCCCTCCCGCTCCATTCATGTATAACGTCCTATATTCAATCGATTGATGCGACAAAAATTTTAGCCGTTTTAGGCCCGGGCGGCAAACCGGGCCATAACGTTACGAGTCGCGGCCATTGAGGCGTTCAATAATCTGCGCCTTGGCTTCTTCCTGCGCCTGCAATGCTTCCTCTTCCTGTTTCTGCCGCATCAGCTCATTGAAGGTAATGCGGGCAGACTGGGCTTGCTCCGAGGCTTGCAGTTTACGCTCCTTTGCCGTCATGGCTTCATCTGTGAGGCGCTGCAGCTCGGCAAGTGACTCATCGGGCGCATCCCCCAATTCCAGGTGCGATTCACTGCGGCTCAAGGCTTCACGACGCAGCTGTTTTTTCAGCTCCCAGATAGCGTCCAGGGCTTCACGCTCGGCATCAGCGGCCTCAATGGCGCTGTCTCGCAATTGTTCAAACTTGGCCAGCGCCTGGCCTTCGCGGCTCCAGGGGTCAACCTCTGGCAGATCCGAAATATTAATCACGGGATCCTCGTAACCATCCTGATGACTCAAGTCCAACATGGCCGCCTTGACCCCGGACATCATCAGCATCACGGCGATCACCAAGAGCGGCAGACCACCGACGATAGCCGCCGTCTGCAAGGTGGCGAGCCCACCCATAAACATCAGTACCGAAGGCATAAAAGACAGAGTAAAGGCCCAAAATAGGCGGTTCCAGCGCAGTGGCTCCTCGGTCACATTGTTTTGCACCACGGACGCCAGAATATAAGAGATGGAATCAAAGGTGGTGGCGGTAAAGATGATACACAAGAGCGTAAAGACGGCGATGACCAGATAGCTGAACGGCAACTGCTCCAATATCGCAAAAATCGCCCTGGTCGCCCCGTGTTCATTGAGGATACCCACCACATCCAGCTCCCCCGACAACTGCAACGACAGGCCGAAATTACCCAAGATCATAAAGTACATGGCACAGCCCAGAGAGCCGAAGAAAATTGAACCGGCCACCATCTGTTTGATGGTTCGGCCGCGGGAGATCCGCGCCACAAACAAGCCCATGCTGGGGGCAAACACCAACCACCAGGCCCAATAGAAGATGGTCCAGTCCTGAGGAAAATGGGTATTCTCAAAAGTCCCCAAACCACCGAAAGGCTCGGCCCAGGTGGCCATGATAAAGAAGTTGTTCAACATACGTCCCAGAGAGTCCAGGCCGGTTTCCAACATGAAAATAGTAGGGCCGGCAAACAGAATAAATGCCAGCAGCGCCAGCGCGCCCCAGAAGTTGATATTACTCAGCACCTTAATGCCTTCATCCATCCCCTTATAGGAGGAATAGGCAAACAGTGCAGTACACAGAAGCAAAACCCCAATCTGGCTACCCGTGGTCGATGGCAGCTCAAACAAGTAACTCAGGCCTTCGTTGATCAGCGGCGCCGCCAACCCCAGAGTGGTAGCCGCCCCGCCGAGCAAGCCGAAAATAAACAATATATCGATAAACTTGCCGAGCTTGCCGTGACTGCGGCCTTCCCCTATGACGGGCATCAAGGCCGCCGATACCTTGAGCACAGGCTGTCTGCGAACATAAAAGAAGTAAGCAATGGGGATGGCAGGGATCAAATAGATGCTCCAGGCGATAGGCCCCCAGTGGAAGAGGCCATAAGTGGCGGCCCAGCGCACCGCTTCTTCACTGCCGGCTTGAAGTTGAAATGGTGGATGCTGATAGTAATAGGCCCATTCAATTGTGCCCCAATAGAGGATACTGGCGCCTATACCGCCGCAAAACAGCATCGCTGCCCAGGAAGCTGTGGCAAATTCCGGCTTTTCATCGGCATCGCCAAGCTTAATCTGGCCGATGTCAGAAAAGATGATGTAAATCATAAAGAAGAATGCCGCCAACCCGAGCGACAGGTAGGCAAAACCCAATTTATCCGTCATAAACGCCTTGGCAACGGCGATCCATTCGGCACCTTCAACCGGAAACAGCGCCAGCGGGATCACAACTACAAGCAGCAGGCCCAGAGCACCAAAGAAAGTGGCTTTATCTATGAGTTCGAAGTGTTTTTTCATGCTTTTGCTCTTCTGTTTGTCTCCGTTCGGGAGCTGGGGCCACAGGCAGAGGCCCATGCCGGATAAAATAGGCACAAGTCGCCATCCAGTCGATTATCTTTATCCGGAAAACGTACAAAAAGTGACGTAAATCAATAGGATTGTTACGTGATGAGATATTTGTGTCCAGCTTGTATGAATTGCTGACTATTTCAGTAAATACGATAAAACGCTTAAGACCATAAGGATTTATGTGCGTGATTGCAAGTTTACCCCGGTCTGGGAGGTGCCATTCATAAAAGCAAGGAGAGTGATAAAGCCAAGAGACTCAACAAGCAAAGGGGCCCACAGTCACAGGGGCCCATACAGACAAAGTACCAACAACCGGCAGAATCTGGCTGTCAGTCTGCCGCTTCGCTACTGCTTCAGCTTCATCCAGGCCGCCTGGGTTTCACGACTGCTTCTTGGGTCCTTTGGCACCAGCCAAAGCAGCATCATATTCAGCAGTGAAGTCGAGAGCATAGCTCCCCAAAGCAGCATCAGTGAGATGCTGATAAGGATGTAACTGGCGTAGGAGTCCATAAAGGACAGGGCCAGACCGAAAACCACACCGCTCCCGGGTAATAACAGTAGAGTAATAAACAACATCAAACATACCGTCTTAGCGACTGACCACCCCAGATTACGAGCCCTGCGACTGAGAACCCTGTAGCCGAAATAGAGGCTGGGCAGTAACCAAAACATGATGAGCGTTCCTGTCCCCTGCCCTTCAAGCCGCAGCAAAGACCGCAACGCAAAAGCAGGGGAACCGGAAGTTTGCACCATAAAGGTCAGCCATCCGAGAAACAATCCATTGCAAAGCCCCAGTATCATGCTGCTGCGAAAGAAAGCCAACGCCGGCGTCTGACGATCGGGGGCGCACCCCTTACGATGAGCCAGCAAAGGGTGTTCAGGTTCAACTTTTACCAAGGGAGGCCGAAACAGGTAGATCAGTAACTGCACTACCAGCCAAACAACAGCGCAGCCCAAGGCAAACATCAAGCCAAGCCAAGGCATAGTCTTGTCAAACTGAAGCATGCTCAGTAGCGTTGGGTAGGAGAAGCCGAACAGGATATTCACCAATGCCAGCGGCACACCGCACCAATACCCGAACGCCCGTCGCCCAATAGCGACATGCGCTGCCAGCAACCCTGCACCTATACTGAGTTGCAGCCCAGTTGCCAAGATAGCCAACAGTAAAATAAAGAAGTCGACCTCTCGAATTGCCAGCAGCAGTGAAGGTGAGAACATGTACACCAGTTGCCACTGATACTGGATAGCCAGCATGGGCAGCAGCGCAATAAAATAGCGACTCCGGTCGCGGGCTTGTTCCGCCCCGCCAAACTCTGGCTGAACAAAGAGATCGCTAATCACCTTAGCCATGCTGTTGGACGATTGTCTCAATCCCATTGCTCATCCTCCTCGAAATGCTTGCCAGTCAGAACTGGATGAACTCAACTCGGCAGCCCAAAGCAGTTCGGTGCCGCCGTCATCGAACGGACGCATCTGCAATAGATGAAGAACCGGGCCACCTATATCAGACTTTACTTTCAGCAACCTGGGGCCCAATTCGCCCCCCTGGGCGTATCTCTCTGAATAGAGGGCAAAATCCAAAATATCAATCACAAAACAACCCTTTGTTATTTATGATGATTACCTTTAGTTAATCATCATTTTATTGATAATCGTCTTCATCCTGACGGCTCATTTCATATGGCAAGCGGCGGTTAAAGGCCTCGCCATCAGGGGTATCGGCATACTTGCCGAGCAAGGTATCCAGATTGCCATCCTGTTGGAAAAACAGCTCATGATCGACATCGATACAGTTGAGGTATTGGGCCACCAGCGGCAGATATTGGCTGCCGGCCAATCCCAATTGCAACGCACAGTCGGCCAGTGCCGGCTTGCTGGAGTGTGGATCGCTGTAACAGTAATGGAGCCGCTCATTGGCAATGAATAGCCCCAGCAGACGCGCCATATAGTTCCGGCCTTCCAATTGGAGGGCCACAGCCTCAAAGAAGCGCGCCTCATCCCAGCTTTCGTCGGCATCATAAAAACCGAGGCGCAAGTCTTTACCCGACTTGAGGGATTCAAAATCTGTCAATGCCCGCAGCACCAGCTTGTCCAAGGCCTCAAGCCTCGCACTCGCTGACTGCAGATCCCTGACTTCGATTCGCGAAAAACCGAGCAAAGGGGGAACTGTATCCTGCACCTGGGCCTGGGCATGGAAGCTGCTCCATTCTGTCTGCTGTAATTGCACAGCAAAGCTCGCCTCCATGGCGGCGGGCGCTTGGTTCATTTGGCTGACCAGCTCTAGAGTGGGATTGGGATTGACGTTGGGATTGACGCGCCACAGATAATGCCAGTCGGTCAGCAAGGCTCCCTTGCCGAGGAGTTTCATGCCCTCCTCGTCGTATAAGTCATCTTCGCCATCCGGGAGATACAGGGGTGAGCGCCACAGCCCATCCAGAGAAACCTTGCGGGTCGCGCCGCCATGCCAGCCAAGCCAAAGCGCCGCTTCGTCATCGCAGTAGGCAATATCATCCAGCTGTAACCAGAAACGCCCCTGCGCCTCTTGCCAGTCGAGATTGTCGACATCGGCCGGGGCCAACAGCATGTCGGCGTCATCGGCCAGTTGCTCGCGGGTATATTGACGCACGCAAAAACGGCCTATCTCGCGGCCAAGGCGCAAGTCGATGCGCTGCAACTGATACGCCAGCGCCTCTGTTTCAGCATCGGCTACCCGGCTCAACTCCATGGCCGGCAGGGTAAGCTCACCGCGCTCACTGTCCAGCGCCAGGGCACACCCCCAGAGCGCTTCATTCCCCGGCGGATTGGGCAGAGGCATGGCCGCCACCTGCAAGAGCTCGGAATAACGGCCCTGCCATTGAACTTGGTTAATGCTACTACCGACGGGGTCACTACCTACGGGGTTACTACCCACAAGATCATTGCCGACGACAGCCATAGGGTCCAGCCGCAGCAAAAACTGCCAGGCCTGGGACCGACGGCGCCTACTGCGGTGACAATGCAGGATCAAACTGTTATCCGGCCCGGCATAGAGGCGATCGGTAAAACTCAGCCCTATGCTGTCCGGCAGTCCGGTCGCATCGACCTCGGCCCAAGGGCTGCCCTGATTATCCACCTCATCATTCAGCTGCATGGCTGCCGAGGGCGAGAGTTCCCTGCCCTCCAGCCAGTGCCAGAGCATTAAATCGTAACAGCAGCGCCGGTCATTTTCGCCCAGTGATGCCAGGGTTCGGCCATCACTCAATACCGCAACTTTGAGATATTCCATCCCGGTATGAGCCAAAAACTCCTGTTGCCGACGCGCCAGATCCACCAAGTAGATACAGCCCTGCTGATCCCAGATAACGCAGCTCTGCTCACGCCCCGGCACCCCATGGAAACAGCCACTGACCTGCATAGTGCCCTCAGCCATGGGAAAGTCTGTGCTCCAGATGAGCCGATAACCCGAGCCCGTATCTGCCGCTTCATAGAGATACAGGCAAGGGCAGCCATTGTCCGCATCGATATAGATGAGTTTACCGTCGCCAACCGGCGAACTTGTGAATGACATATTTCTTTATCCTTTGCTCAAAAATACCAGCGACTGCCAGTTATCGTCGTTATCGAATTATTCGTCGTCATAGTCGCCTTTCTCGGCCAGCTTAAACTCCGGGTCGTTATAGGGGCTTGGGACCGCCGCCAGGAAAGCCGCCAACTGTTGCGAGTCCTGATGTTCGGCAAAGATCACTTTCAAGGTGCGATTGATATGAAATGGATGCACGGGCAAGGCGCTGAGAACATTGAAATAGTCCGCGAGTTGCGGCAGTGCCTGCCAGTGCTGGCTGAGCGCCAAGGCAGCCTCGGCCAGCACTGGCCGCCCCTTGGCTCCCAGCAAACACCTGGCCTGGGCCAGACGGCAGTATGCCGCCAGGATGGCCGCTATCAACTCAGGCCCCTGCTCCAGACGCACGGCATAGTGGAAGAAGTCGTATTCACTGTGCCGATTCCCCAAACCATCGACAAAGGCAAACCAGAGCCTGCCAGGCTCAGTAACCGCACTATGGGTTATTTTCTGTTTCAAGCGGCCAAGCCAGCCGGCTCTGGTTGCTACTGGGACTCTGGTTGTTACTGAGGCTAAGGGCGCTCCGCACGCCTCCCCCAGGCTCTGCTCCAATTTAGGCAGCACCGCCAGTAGTTGCTGCAAGAGTTGCAGCCTACCTTGATCCGATGTCAGATCGTCACAATAGAGAGTCACCCTGCCACTGGGGCAAGGCTCGGCCTGCAGTTGGCTGGGAATTTGCAGCGGCTTGGGTTGATAGCTGCAGCAATTGAGCGGGCACTTTTGCTGTTCGCCAGCCAACAGGCTCTGGGGCACAGCAGCTTGGGAGTCGATGTCGACCGAGTAGTGACTGGGCTCATCGAGATCACCGAATGCCAACCAGAGTTGCCCTTGGTTAACCCCCTTGATCATGACCAGATCATCACCATAGTGGCTCAAGGGCCGCCACTGCCCCGCCGCATCTTGGCTGCCCAGTTGGTACAGAGGGGAAAGCCTCTCGCCCTTCGGCGACACCTTTTGCACCACACCCCCTTTCCAGCCCAGCCAGAAGACTTGCTCCTGCTCGCAAAAATAGCTGCAAGTCAGGCTGTTGAGCAGTTGCTGCCACTCGTCGTTATCCTGATGGGATATCTCTCCGGCGGCAATCCGCTCCAGCGCCTCCTGAACCGTTTCGGCATCATATTCATCACAGATATCGGCCATGGCCAGCAAGCGCACCCCGGCATCGATTTGGCGGCCGAGGTTCATATCTATCAGCTGCAACCTGGCTTCGTAACGCACAGGCTCGCCCTCGGCCTGATGACGGCTCACGCCATCGGCGGCCAGGGTAGTGATAAGGCCGTTGGCACGGTTCTGGAACCAATAATCCTGCGTTGAAACCTGCACTGGAGCCGGTTTCCCCGGCAGAGGCTGTTCGGACCAGGTTTCGTTTGACGGGTCAAAATACACCAGTTGCTGAAAGCGGAAGCGATAACCGCCATGCTCATTGCGACCATAAAAGGCCACGCGTCCATCCCGGGTCAGAATCAGTGACTCAGGTTCGATTTCGGCACTCACAGGCCAATGCTGCACCGGCTCCATGGCCGCGAGATCGACCTTGAGCAAGCTGTGGCCGCGGCGCGCAGCGATGCCCACCCGCCCGACCACCCACAGGGTCTGGTTGTGGCTATCAAGCCAGGCCCCGGGGGTTCCGGTGATTTGCAAATCCAGCACCCGCTCACAACTGCGCGCCTGATAATCGCAGACAAAAAGCAGTCCATTTTGGCCCAAGGCCAGGAAGCGAGTGTCATCCAGCCATTGCAACAAGGCCAGCTCGCCATCCTCGGTTCCCGGCAACTCACATTGCCACAACAGGGTGTCGGCCCCATCAGCGCTCTGGATAACCTGAATAAGCTCAGGGCCGATAAAAAACAGCTTGGCCTGTTGCAGGCGGATATTGGTTCTTACATTGGCATTCATGAAGTTATTCCTGTGATTTGCAATCAGGCGGGGGAAATCGGCCAGGACAAATCCTGGACAAAACGGCGATATTGGCGGCTCTTGAGCAGCCCCTGGCCGTGACGCCGTTGAATAAGCGGCACTGAGTGCTGTTGATGGAAAGCGGCACCTGGACCATCAGCCAGCATATTGAAGTAACGGGCCAACAAAGGCAGATAAGCTATATCATCACCGGCCAGCGCCAGCACTGTGTCCGACAAGGCCGGCTTGTCGGCGCCGCTGCGCAGACTTGCCGCATCGGGATAGGCCAGCAGCTTCTCAACGGCTTCGGCCAACAGCTCGGCGCCGCCCGGCACAGCTATCAGCGCGGCCACAAACTGCGCCTCGGTCCATTCACGGCCATGTCTGTCGCTAAAACGCCACTCCAGGCGCTCACCCTTGACGCTGTTTGGTAAGTCGGCCAGACGGCTGACCATCTCTTTGGCGCTGGCCAGCAAACACTCCCCCAGCTCCAGATAATCGGCCTCAATAAGATTGAGTCCCGCCTCACCATGGGCCAGGCTCTGCTGCTCACTCATCACCAACTCAGGTTTAGGCCAGAAATAACAGGGCAAACTCTGGCACTCGGCGTCCCCAGGCAACATGGGCCTGACAGTGCTGGTATCCAGTGCATATATCTCGAACCCCACCAGCAGCAAACGATTGGCTGATGCAGAGGTCAATTGATAGTCATAGTGGTCAAAGGCTACCAGGGCAAAGGGATTGGCTTCATCGCCGGGGAGTGGGCATTCGTTGGCACGATAGCGCGGCGACAACGCCTTGAGGCGGAAGTGTTCCTCTGGCGCCAGATAGCCCTTCATCAGCTCGCCACTGCGCCAACTCAGCCAAAAAGCGGCTTCATCCCGGCAAAGGCGGATACCGCTCAGCCCGTCAAACAGGCTTTCGAGCGCGTCAGTCAGCTCCTCTTCATCACAGGCATCTTCGCCGCTCCTGAGCGACTCAAGCAAAGTGGAAAACTCATCCGGTTCCAACAAGCCATCATGGCTGTCAAACCAAAGCACCGGCTGTTGCCAAAGCACATCAAGAGATTCGAGTGCTACCAGTTGCAACTGCAGAGCGATGCGAGGACTGTCACCGCTCTCATCCAACAGACACTCAGAAACCGGCAATAAGGCCAACTGCCGCTCAGGGCAAAGATGTATGCTCGGGTAACGGCGAGCTTTAAGCAGCGGTTTGCCCTCAATCCGGTGAAATTGGCTCTGGCCGTCGACCACATTGGTGCACCAGAAGCCATGCTCCCGCTGCGCCAGAGAGCCGCATTTACGCTCATAGAATAAAAAACAACCGTCACGGCGCCGCACCATGGTGCTGCCAAGGCGGCGATTATCCAGATATTGAGGCAAGCAGATATCCTTAATCAGCCGCCAGTCGGCCAGCGACCAGCCCAGAAGACAGGGATATTCATCATCCCCTCTTGGCTGCTCGGCCACATACCAGAACTCGCCTCTGTCTTTATCCAGCCAACCATGACCATAGATGCCGACATTTGGCAGATTGACCATCAGCCGAGGCCCGGTTTCGATATCACCGGCATAGATCTGCCCGGAGCAGGTGGCGACCACAAATTCGCTGTCGCTGTAGAAGGCGCTCAGCACCACTTCATCCTCGGCCTGGGGCAACTCATACTGCCAAAGCAATTGCTGACGGCCATCAGCCAGCGGCGTCAACAGCTGCAACTGCGGGGCACCGGCCTGCTTCGGGGAATGTAAAATCCATTTGGCCGCTGTCATCTGAGACTCCTGTTGTTAACAGTAAAGAGATAGCCGCGTCCGCAAATCGAAGTGGCATGATGAAATAGCCCCAAAGCACCCATCAAACATAAAAACAACTTGGCATGGCTAAGGGGGCTTGCCAGGTGCGTATGCAGAGCAAATAAAGGGGAAGGAAGCGTTTGGCCTAGATTAACCAGCAGCCTAATGGGAAACTGAACGACAATAGCAGTTTTCAAAACAATCCTTTTCGATGGCCTTAAGGCCTGGGCCCATCCAGGGCTCGCTTAAATTCAATTCGACCGCGATGATAAGCACAGTCAATACAGTCGAGGCGGCCGCCAGAGCATCCTTAAGATCCCTTGGCGGGAGGGTGGATTTTGACGATTCCAGCCATTGGAAACAAGTTAAAACGCCAACAAAGTGATATGAATCAATAAGAGGGAAAAAATTTACACCATAGTCAAAACCGACTAAACGGATAAAAAGCTCAGATCACAGCGGCGAGAATGTCGGCGTGGCCAGGCGCGAGGAAACCAGAGCAACCGGGATATGCTGCTCCGGTGATGAAATAAGAACGGTTTCTGTGTCAGGCAAATCTGTCGTCGGAAAGAGTTTGCAACGGATCTTTGCCCTGTTCATACCAACCATCACGGGTATTTCGCACGCAATCAAATGCCTGAATATAAGGTTTGATATCTATGATGGGGGTGCCATTGAGCATATCGATCCCCTTAACATGGATACGGTTGCCCTCTAAACGGTCAATCTCCAAAATCGATAGGCCTATGGGGTTGGGACGCTTGGGTGAGCGGGTCGCAAATACACCGCGCAATTGATTATCGAGAAAAGGTTTAACCTTGAGTGCTCCCTGCTTGCATTGATGCAGATGAAATAGCACATAAACATGGGAAAAACCATCGAGGTCGGCCAACCCTTCGGCATAGTCGGGATGGATCACCAAAACCCCTTGATTATCGGCGACCTTGCTGCCCTGAATCGGCATATTGGCCAGTTCTGTGTACTGGGTTTCGGCATGGCCTATGGCGGTAAAGCTGACAACTTGCATAATAACTCCGTTGTAAATACGGAGCTGCAGTCTACCTCAAGGCTCAGGGGGGATCCTCAAGACAACTCACATTCCCGCTTCAGGGTACGCTGAGTAAGGTTGCTTCATCAAAGTACTTTTGCCGCAGACGCCGCCCCTCTTCCGAGCTCAAAACACGGTTGAGCACAGCCTGAAAGTCACTCACCAGTTGTGCAGGGATACCGGCACTGAATGCAAAACACAAAGGCTTATGACTGACCTCAAGCAAAGGTGCCATCATGTTCGGTTCATAGCCTTGCTGTTTAAGGGTGCTCACCAAGGTTAATCGGTTGCTGGACAGTAAATCGGCGCGGCCACTACTGAGCACCCGAATCGCCTGCTCCAGGCTGCTGGTACGCACCAGCAAGGCGGGATTGAAGCCATGACTCAACAGCAACTGCTCACCCACATCTTCTCTGACTGCCACCACCACTAGCCGCTTGGCGTCATCCAGGCGGGTTAATCTCGGCGCCGTCTGTTTGAACGCATACAGATTTAACTCCAGAGTGCCCAGACTGCAGGCCCATTGAAACAGGGGAGCCCTGGCATCTGTGCGAGCCGTTGAAAACAACACCACGTTATCGCGGCTTGCCAACAGGTAGTAGCCTCTGGCCCATGGCAATATCTCTATGGGTTGCGGCTCAACCGCCATCTCCCGCCAAACAAGATGCAAAATATCGATTGTGAATCCGGAAACCTGCCCCTGTTCCGCACTGAAATTGTAAGGAGGGTATTCTTCGGTGAGATACCTGAGCTGGCTCAGATCCACAGCCGCCTGCACACTGCAACAATAGAGCAATAGCGGAAAAAGTAAGCGCATAACTATCCCCCAGGACAACTGTATCTATAGGAAGGACCTCTGCAAGTCTTCAGCCCTATGCCTTGAACGCCAATGGTTGTGCAAGCCACTCTCGACAAAAGAGAAGGTCACGAAGGCTTACTCGCGCCCTGCTTAAGTGTTGTCAAAGGCGGCTCAATATACAAACCCAAGTTTCAATGCTTATTAACTCATTGTATTTATGCTTTTTTTAACAAAACCATTCGAAAGTAAAGTCCTCGCATCCAGCAAGCCACGTCAGCAGCCCGTAAAGGGCTTGAATTATTTTTCACTACGCCTTGAGCATGGAACCCAGTTAAAGACTCTCAAAATGTCGATTTACCCCCTTAAAATCGCGATTTAAGCACTTCTCAAAGCTATGATTTTAAAGGTTTTATTTTTAGTGATATTCCAGAGTGCCGATGTTAGCCTGCAAAGGTTGTTGGGAAGGCGCGAACCAACCCCATGTTTGCCTGCCTAGGCAAAGCTCGCCGAAAGAGTTAGCGCGAATTCAACTCCGAAGTGCACCACTCGCTAAATTAGGCTGCCTTGCGTAATTCATTGAATACCGCAATAGGTTGCCTGAAGCCGAGGCAC
>NZ_JBKORL010000015.1:0-90285 GCF_047314525.1 Shewanella sp. BJSY2023SW007
TTAGCGGATTGCTGGGTTTATAGCGCCGTTATGCAGGGTTCAAATCCCTGCTCCTTTGCCATATTCAGAGAGGCCCGCTTGTGCAAACAGGCGGGCTTTTTCGTATCTCGGTTTTGATGATAGCGATTAGCCTGGTATAGGCGGTTAGCGGATTGCCGGGTTTATAGCGCCGTCATGCAGGGTTCAAATCCCTGCTCCTTTGCCAAATTCAAAGAGCCCCGCTCGCGGGGCTTGGTTATGGAATGATTCAAACTAACAGCTTAAGACTGAATACTGGTTTGCAGCGCAGCAATAGGCTGTTTTTGTGGTATGGCCCAGATACTGTCAGCCGGACCCTGGGTCGCTCGTTTAAAGGTTTTGAGCGCGCCAAAGGCAAAGATGGCGGCAAAACCGAATGCGGTAAGATCCACCGCCCAGGTGCCTGGGGTCTCCGGTGCCCAAATTTCAAGACCGGGGGCCAACAACGCCAGGATGGATGTCAGCGGCATTGCCAGACAGACCAGCGCCGATAGCGCTTGCAGTGTTACCGCGGCTCTGGCAGCACCACGCCAGAAAGCATAAGCCAGGGCGATAAGGAAACTGGCGTAGTAGCTCCACAGATACAGATGATTGATATTTTCTACATGAGCATATCCCCATTTACCCAGCAACATGGCCAGCGCAACACCTAACATTGAACCCAAGCAAATTCCTACAGTAGCGGCACCAAGGAGCCTGACTCTTCTCGGTTGCTCTGGAATGGGCTCCCCCTTGCGCTGTTTACTGCGGCGCTTTTCCAGCCAGAGCAGATTACCGCTGTAAAACAGCATGGCACCACTCATTCCGAGGAAAAAATAAAGCCAGCGACCGGGATAGCCGCCGTAGGAGCCAAAGTGAAGTCCAAAGAATACCGAAACCATCCGGCCCCAAACGCCTTCTTCCCCCGGAGTAAAGGTGCTGTTGCCCACCTCAAGGGTGTAGGGGTTGATATAAAGGAAGTCTCCTATCGGGCCGCGCATCAACGCTTCTTCGTTATACATGGCCATCCGGACCATGGGAGCCGGAGTATCCATGCCCACATAGGTCAAACTGAGTGCCTGATAACCGGGCGCGAAGCTTTCGGCCCGAGCAACCAGTTCTGTTACCGGGGGCAGGGTGCTCAGTGAGCGCACTTCGCCCTTGGGCGCTTCGCGGTTGAACATCGGCTTATCGCCATAAACAAACTGCCCCAAGGCGCCGTACAATTGATCGTGAAAGACAAACACCACCACGGTCAAACTGATAATGATATGAAATGGCAGTGCTGTGATGCCAAGCAAATTGTGGCTGTCGAGCCAAAAACGATTGGGGCCTTTCTTGCGCCTTAAGGCAAACAGCGTTTTCACCAGAGTTGGCAGCAGGAAGATCACCCCGGAAACCAACGCCAGAAAATAGAGAATGCCGGCAACCCCCATAAAATAAGCACCGAGCTGCTCATGTCCCATATCACCGGGAATACCGCCGGTACGGTGCAGCTCATCTATCAAGCGGGCCAGTTGACTCTTGGGTTCCTTATGGGAGATGAGCTCACCTTGATTGTTTAAACTGGCATGCCAAAGCTCATCGCCCAGACCCCATTGCCGCTCACTGCCGGAGGCGTACCAACTCAAAGGCGAATGCTTGTCGCTGGCAAGATGAAGGCTGAAGCCCTTACTTAACTCAGGATGCTGCGCTCTGGCTTCACTGAGTAGTTTGTCCATCTGTTCCAGTTTCACCTGTGGCAAAATGGTTTGCGGCGGTGATGACCAGGCTGCAATCTCTTCCTTGAACATGGTCAGGGCGCCGGCATAAAAACCGATAAACAGTAAAATCCCGGCGAGTATGCCCACCCAGGTATGAAGTGTTTGATAAATTCTGAGAATATCGCTGCGGATCTGCATTTACTTAACCCACCATAGCAGCAGCCATGCAAGCACGTTGGCCGCCATTAGCCAGAAAATGGCGCGGCGGGCACTGTAGAACAAATAGCTGAAACTGAAGAATGAAAGCCAGAGTGGCGCTATCAGCCACATATTGAATTGCACCTTATCTTTGGCATCTATTCCACCAGGTCCCACCCAGGCAAAGATACCACTGAGTGCCACTGCCAGGGCAAAGCCCAGCAAGGCGCCGGCAAGGGTTTTTCCCAGCCAGTCAGGACGGATTTTATCTTTTTTAATGGTTGTCATTCGTTGTCTCCCTTGAGCAGGGAAATGAAGGGCAGGGAGCCCAGCAGCATGGAAAGCAGCATTAGCCAAAAAAACAGCGCGGCCGAGGCCGTCAACAGTAACCCCCAACCGAGCAGAGTCAGCAGCAGTAATAAAGTGCCCAGCAGTTTGGCCTGCCAGGGCAAAGATTTGGCAAGCAATACCTGATGTTTACTGCCCAAATAGATAAGCAGCGAACCCAGGGTCATCGTCAGGATCAACAGGAGGTACCACATGAGTTGCGATGTCCGAAGAATTGGTTTGATAAAGAATCGCAACATAGCACAAGTACCAAACCTATCAAATGATATTTATTCCCATTTACAATTAGGGTCAGCTTAAATACAAGTTACTGATATCATAGATTAACCCTATTCAAATCGATGAGGAGTTTATGTGTTACTCCACATAAACCCTGAGGAAATAAAACCGGGGATGCAGCCCTTATGATCTCGGCAAGAAAGTTAAACAGCTATGTGGAGAAGGCACTTCATTTTTGATTGACGGCTGTTTTTTAAAAGATGCTGTAAGCCTTTTCTGGGAACATAGCCAAAGGAAAACCTAGTATGGAAAGCACAAGATCTCAGGAATGTCGTTCACTGTTCAAGACATTGTTGAAGTCACTGCGATTACCGGATCTATTTGACCGGCAAATGGAAACTTAACCTCTGGATGACTATGTTAAATAGAGTAAAGCGTCCGAGTTTCTGGTTGTTTCAGATCAGCCATCTAAAAGATGTAGAGACAATTGCGGTGCAGCAAGATTATCGGAAAACCCATAAGCTAGGCGGGAAACCATTAGCCAACCCGCTGGGCAATCAACTAGTCTTGATGACTGTCAGTAACAACCGAGTGTAGTTACAATCAAAGCAATGCGAAAAATTAGTCTCAAAAGTTGAAGCAAAACCCGAGTCAACACAACGAGAGTGGACTTAACTCAATTCAGGACATTCTTGCCGAGCATGTTTTACATGAAACAGCTCCATGATGCGGGTGCATGGATTTGTGGGGCAAACAGGGAAAGCAGAAAGGGTATGTAGATAGATTCACTCGGAACGAATTTAACATAATATACATTGTGCGCACTAATATGTGCAGCTGTTTGAAATCTGAGGGTTATTACCGGTAATCCTTGGGTTTAAGGCGATTTCCTCCCTGAGCCACCTTAAACCTCTAAGCAATATTCTTGGATTAACTCTCAATTCCCTGAAGTCTATCCAGTGGCTTGGCGGATGCACTCTGGTGTCTTTCCTCTTGGCTGGTGTGCAGGTACTGTGATGTTGTGTCTATGCTTTCATGACCGGCGTCGGCCTGCACATGGGATAAAGGTCGGCCATTGAGATTGATGTCATGGGTGATCCCTGTGTGGCGGATGCTGTGCGCAGTGAGCTGCCGCATTTCATTGGCTTCACGGATAAAGCCATCTTTCTCGGCATCGTCGGCGGCGCAGTTGATCAAAAACTGAATTTCATCCCGCAATTGACGTATGCCGAGGTTGGCATTGAGCTCGCCACTTTCCCGACCACGGCCGGCGGCTCGATGCCGTATAAACAGCGGCGTAGTTTCATTGGTTTCGGGATAATCGCTCAGCCCCAAATGGCGCCGATAACTTTGCAGTGATTGCAATAACGCCTTGGATACGGCTACGTTTCTGGCCTTGCCGCCTTTACTCCTGGGAATATGAAAATACCAGATACCGCTGTGATTATGGCGCTTGAATTGACTCATGGTTGGCGCATAACCGGCACGAGCGGCAATTTCCGAGATCCGCAGATAACAGCCGTACATCAGGTTAATCAAGAACAGACTGCGTTGATGTTGTGCCGGCTCGGCTTCTGCCAGGCGCTGTACACAAGTCACAAGATAAGACCATTGCAGCTCACTGAACACCTTGAGTTGCTCTTCGGCAGGATCCACCCTGAACTTACTCTTATTGGCAAAGCGACTGTGATTGAGCCAGAGTTGCGCCGGATTGCGCTCACAATATTCTTCGCTCATAAGATAAGTATAAAATGATGAAAGTATTGCAATTTTTGTCTTTAAGGCATTATCACTCAGGCTGTAAGGCAAAGGTTTGCCGAGCGCCTTGCGACCAATAAACGGCCGCCAGTTGGGATTGGGCTCCCGGCTTTGACTGAGCTTATCCGTCTTAAATTGCGCTACATTGAAATAACCCACTAATTCTGTCGGTGGCGCCTGGCAATAAGCCACGTAACGACCCATTTCCCGTCGGCCCATATTGGCGGCAGATATACCTGCAACATCGAAACACCAGTGAAAAAAGGTCGTCAACTCGCTGCGATAAGCCTTGTAGTTGTTCTCACAGTCTCTTTGTTCATAGAGCCAATCGGTTGCATGCTCAAGCAAGAGACCCGCATCGGCCACTTTACCTAGGCTTAATTGGGTAATATAGCTGTTGACCACAGGGTTACCCTGCAAAAGCAAGTCTGCGCGGTCAAACAGTGGCATGGCTCTTAATGGCTGATTGTCTTCCAAGGTAAAGCCTATTCTATAGCAATGATTATTATAGATTTTACCCTTTTTTGACTGATGCCGATAATGTTATTTATCGGCACTAACCTCTGTTTCACATTGACTGCACTGGCGATCGCAATGGACTCTTTGCTTACAGCACCAAAGGCACAATTGCCAAACCTGCTTTTTGGATTGACTGTCGAGGCAACGAAAATCCGCCGCACATAACTCACCCTTGTGGATCAACTCAGCCAGTTTGCCGACGGGTATCGCCATGCAGACCTCCTGATCAGTTTTATACGGTATTGTTCTGCTGTTGGCTTTCATTCTTTTACCTCTGATAATGAGAATAATTCTCAATATAGTGGATCCTGACTCTACTGAAAATCCCCCTATCCCACCATCAGCTAATTTTGTGAACTATTGCTAGCCCTTCTCGATGCTTGGACTACACTTTTGATTGGTAAATCAAAACTATTCAAATGATTGGAGTCAGACCGATGCGGATTGACACGGCCAAGAAAGGCCCGTTATTTGCCTCTAAGACAGCTTCAGCCCCCACAGATAATCTGCCCCCTTGGAAAATACTTGTGGTGGATGATGAGCCTGATGTGCACACAGTGACTAAACTTGCCCTCTCCCGCTTTAAGCTGGATGGCCGAGGTTTGAGCTTTATCAACGCCTATAGTGGCGAACAAGCCAAAGAGATACTGCAAGGCGAAGAGGATGTCGCCGTCGCCTTTATTGATGTGGTGATGGAAAGCGATCATGCCGGGCTTGAGTTGGTACGTTGGATCCGTGAAAGGCAAAACAACAAAGCCATCAGGCTGATTTTGCGGACCGGCCAACCAGGACAGGCACCTGAAGACGATGTGATAGTCAACTATGATATCAATGACTATAAAGCCAAGGCCGAACTGGACTCCCGCAAACTGACAACCAGTGTTTACTCTGCCCTGCGCTCTTTCAGGGACATTACCGAAATTGAGCAAGCGCGGCAGATGCAGCTTAGTCATCGTCGTGGTTTGGAACGAGTATTGGAAGCCACCTCCGGTCTGTTTGAACTCCGCACTCTGCACAAGTTTGCTGATGGCTTGCTGACTCAGGTCGCCAACTTGTTGGAGTTAAAAGACACCACAACCATACTCGGTTGTAACGCTATGGATGCAGTGACTGAGCCCGGTGAAAACAAAAAAATTCAAATCATTGCCGCCACGGGCGAGTTTACCAACCACCACGAAAAGCCCTTGCCTGCAGAGATCCGCTCACTGATGGAAGAAGCTCTGAAAGAGCAGCGCTGTCTCTATCGTGATGACTGCTTTGTGGGCTACTTTCCGGCCAAGAATAACTGGGTCAACCTGCTTTATATGGATTCTGTCAGCCAGTTGACCGATCTGGATAAACAGCTTATCGATATTTTTGCCATCAACGTCGGGGTGGCGTTTGAAAACCTGTTGCTTAACCAGGAGGTGGAAGATACTCAGTCGGAGCTGATTCTACGTCTTGGCGATGTGGTGGAAAGCCGCTCCAAGGAAGCGGCCAATCATGTAAAACGTATGGCAGAATATTGCCACGCACTGGCACTACTTGCCGGTTTGCCGGAGACTGAAGCCGATTTGCTCAAGCGCGCTGCACCTATGCATGACATAGGAAAAATTGCCATTCCCGATAATGTGCTGCTCAAACCGGGAAAACTGGACAATATTGAGTGGGATGTGATGCGCCAGCACCCGATAATCGGCCATCAGATCCTGGCCAATTCTGAGCGGCCCATTTTAAAGGCCGCCGGCACCATCGCCCTGCAACACCATGAGAAATACGATGGTAGTGGCTATCCCAGAGGCCTATCGGGTGAAGAGATCCACCCTTTTGCCAGAATCGTTGCCATTGCCGATGTGTTCGATGCCCTATCCCATGCCAGATGTTATAAGCCGGCCTGGCCGCTCGATGAGGTGCTGAGTGAGATGCAATCCTGCAGCGGCAACCATTTTGATCCGGACTTTTTAAAGCTGTTTATCGATAACATAGATGTTTTCATCAAAATCAAAAACAGCTGGCGTGATGACGCGGGATCTTGAGTTATTGCCAATGGCGCGTCAATAAGGTGATTCTTATTACTCTTGCTTGTGACGGTCAGCAAGAAAGTCGAACCAAGTGGAGTACTGTTCTGTGCCTTGCTGCCAACTGACATACACCCGCCATACCATATAACCACTGCTGCAGGAGCCGAAAATCAATTGGCCCTCAAATGTTTCCCCTTCGGTGGCAGATGGCGTCATGGGAATGACCCCCATAAACATATCTCTGCCTTCTACACGAAGTTTGAGATTGGACACCGGGCGATCAAAGCCAAGCTGCCAGTGAATAGGCTTTTCGCTGGGGGCATATTCTGGGTTTAACATCAGAGAGATCTGCTGCTCGCCCAATTTCTTAACACAAGCAGACACGGAAAAATCACACAAACTGGGATCGCTGGCAGATTGGGTTGTGCTTGGAACTTGAGCCTGGTCACACCCAAGAAGCGCAAACAAGCTGAAAACGGCGCAAAATAACTTGGAAAGAGTCGCACTGTGCATAAAATTTCACCTTATGCTGCAAGGTGTTAACATTCTATGGTCAAGTTTGATCTGGATCAACAATGTGTCCGGCAGATTGGTATCTTTTTTGATGTAGCTCAAGTATCATTGCATCGCCTGACGTTTTATTCCAAATATGCAGGTCAAGCCATTGACACAAGAGTGTGACTCTCATAGGGGACGCCTTCACTCGAGTCATTTTATAACAGGTAAAGGCCAGTCCTTTACTGAACAACAAGTAAAAGTAATAAGCAGTGGAAGCAATATGATGAACCATTCCCAGCCAACAGGCGCTGATTACAATTACACCGTTGTCCGCCAATTTGCCTTAACCACAGTTTTGTGGGGCATTATTGGTATGTCATTAGGTGTACTTATCGCGGCTCAGTTAATCTGGCCACAGCTGAACTTTGAGACTCCTTGGTTAACTTTCAGTCGTTTAAGACCGTTACATACCAATGCTGTGATCTTTGCGTTCGGCACATCAGCCCTTTTCGCCACATCCTATTATGTCGTTCAACGCACCTGTCAGACCCGTCTGTTTGCACCCAAATTGGCTGCATTCACTTTCTGGGGATGGCAAGCCATCATTCTCTCGGCCGTAATCACTCTGCCGCTGGGTATTACCAGCAGTAAAGAATATGCCGAACTGGAATGGCCTATTGATATCGCCATCGCCGTGGTCTGGATCGCTTATGCGACCGTGTTCTTCGGTACCATTATCAAACGAACCACTTCCCACATCTATGTGGCTAACTGGTTCTTTGGCGCCTTTATTATCACAGTAGCCGTACTGCACATAGTGAACTCCATGGCTGTTCCTGTCAGCCTGTGGAAGTCTTACTCACTGTATAGCGGTGCCGTCGATGCCATGGTGCAATGGTGGTACGGTCATAACGCGGTAGGCTTCCTGCTGACAGCCGGTTTCCTCGGAATGATGTATTACTTCGTTCCCAAACAGGCCGGGCGTCCCGTTTACTCTTATCGTCTGTCGATTGTCCACTTCTGGGCACTGATCGCCCTGTATATCTGGGCCGGTCCTCACCATCTGCATTACACCGCCCTGCCCGACTGGACTCAGTCTCTGGGTATGGTGATGTCATTGATCCTGTTCGCACCTTCTTGGGGCGGAATGATCAACGGTATCATGACTCTGTCCGGTGCCTGGCATAAACTGCGTACCGATCCGGTTCTGCGCTTCCTGGTGGTATCTCTGTCCTTCTACGGTATGTCTACCTTCGAAGGTCCTATGATGGCCATCAAGACAGTAAATGCTCTGTCTCACTACACCGACTGGACCATTGGTCACGTTCACTCTGGTGCACTTGGCTGGGTTGCCATGGTGTCTATCGGTTCTCTGTACCACCTGATCCCTGTGTTGTTTGGTCATGGCCGCATGTACTCAACCAAGCTGGTGAACCTGCACTTCTGGCTGGCGACTATCGGTACCGTACTTTATATCGTTGCCATGTGGATCTCCGGTGTAATGCAAGGTCTGATGTGGCGCGCAGTGAACGCAGACGGCACCCTGACTTACAGCTTTGTTGAAAGTCTGGAAGCCTCTTATCCGTTCTACTTCGTCCGCTTCCTGGGTGGTTGTTTCTTCGTAACGGGTATGCTGATCATGGCTTACAACGTGCTGCGCACTGTTTATGCCCCTAAAGACTCTCTGCCTGCCATCGCAGAAGCCAAAGCCGCATAAGGAGCAGTAACGATGAAATTCAATCATGAAATAGTTGAGAAGAACGTCGGCCTGCTGGGTATCTTCACTGTGATAGCCATCAGTATTGGTGGCCTGGTGCAGATCACGCCGCTTATCTTCCAAAAAGATACCACTGAGCCGGTAGCCGGTCTCAAGCCTTACACCGCCCTGCAGCTGGAAGGCCGTGATATCTATATCCGTGAAGGATGTAACAACTGTCACAGTCAGATGATCCGTCCGCTGCGCGCTGAAACCGAACGTTACGGTCACTATTCGGTTGCCGGTGAATCTGTTTGGGATCACCCCTTCCTGTGGGGTTCCAAGCGTACAGGTCCCGACTTGGCCCGTGTGGGTGGTCGTTACAGTGACAAATGGCATGAAGTTCACCTGATCGATCCCCGTGCCGTTGTTCCTCAGTCCAACATGCCTGCCTTCCCTTGGCTTGCTGAAAACACCCTTACAGGTGAATACACAGCCAAGAAAATGGAAGTGATGCGTGGTTTTGGTGTGCCATACGAAGATAAAGATATCGAAGGCGCCCAAAAAGCCGTTGAAGGCAAGACAGAACTGCAGGCGCTGATCGCTTATCTGCAGTCGCTGGGACACGCACTGAAATAAGGAGGCAAATATGGACTACGGCACTATACAAGGGATTATAACGCTGGTTTTGATCCTGGTTTTTGTCGGGATATTTGCTTGGGCATATAGCTCGCGTCGTCAAAAGCAATTCGACGAAGCAGCTAATCTGGTGTTTTCCGATGAGGAACAACACCAGAATGCGAAGGACTCAGGAGAACACAAATAATGTTAATGAGTAACTTCTGGAGTATCTGGATCACCGTACTCAGCTTACTGGTGATCGCAGGATGTTTTATTCTGCTACGGCTCTGCTCCAAAAACACCACGCCGGAGATTAAAGAAGGCGACCTGATGGACCACAGCTATGATGGTATTCAGGAGATCAACAACCCACTGCCTAAGTGGTGGAGCTATCTCTTTTATATCACCATCGTCTTTGGTCTGCTCTACCTGGTACTCTACCCTGGCCTGGGTAACTACAAAGGCCTGCTCGGCTGGAGTAGTTCCAACCAGAGCATAGGTACAGAGCAAGGCATCAAGGCCGACTCTGCCAAGGCGATTGCCGACGCAACAGAAGAAGGCCGTTGGGTACAGTACGATCAGGAAGTGAAGCTTGCCGATGAGAAGTACGGCCCTATCTTTGAAGCCTATAAAGCAACGCCATTGGCCGAGCTGGTTAAGAACGAAGAAGCTCTCAAAGTAGGTGGCCGTCTGTTCCTGCAGAACTGTGCCCAGTGTCACGGCTCGGCTGGTCGCGGTGGCAAAGGCTTCCCCAACCTGACCGACGGTGACTGGTTGTACGGCGGCGAGTTGGAAACCATCAAGACCACCATAATGAACGGTCGTCACGGTATGATGCCACCTAAAGGTGGTTTGCCTATCGATGACAGCGAGATTGAAGGTTTGGCCGAATATGTGATCAGCCTGTCCGGTCGTGAACACGACGCGGCTTTGGCTGCCAAAGGCCAGGGTTCATTCATGAAGGGCTGTTTTGCCTGTCACGGTATGGACGCCAAAGGCAACAAGCTGATGGGTGCCCCTAACCTGACCGACAATGTCTGGCTCTACGGCGGCAGCCGTGGCGTGATAATGGAATCCATCAAGAACGGCCGCAGTGGCGTTATGCCACCTTGGAAAGACGTTCTCGGTGAAGAGAAAGTTCACGTTATCGCCGCTTACGTATACAGCTTGTCACATCAGGCAGAGAAGTAAGTTCGCTTGACTTTTCAAAGGCCTCGATAATTTCGGGGCCTTTGTTTTTAAAAAACCGCTTTCGCGATAGAATAGCCGCCCAAATAGAATAGTAGGTAAACAGTATGAGCGCTCCACAAGCCTGGTATAAGCAGTTCTGGCCTTGGTTTCTTATCGTTTTGCCCATGTGCGCCGTTATAGCCAGTTTTGCCACTTTGCGTATTGCCCTCACCAACTCCGATTCCCTGGTTGCCGACGACTACTATAAAAACGGCAAGGCAATTAACCAGGACATCCACAAAATTCAATATGCCCGTCAACTGGGAATGCAGTTTTCTCTTGAATGGCATAATGGTGAACTCCTGATAACCCAACACGGCGGCCCGGAATATCTGGCGGCAATGAATCTGGAGTTTTACCACCCTACTCTGGCAGAAAAGGATTTTACCCAAATGCTGACGGCTGATGCCTCCAAGGTCTATCGCTATATCCCCAGTGAGTCGCTTGATGGCGCCTGGGTTGTGCGAATCGAAGGATTTGACCGTAAATGGCGTTTGCAGCAAAGACTGCAGATAGAAGCGGATAAAACCTACTGGCTCAATTGAGTGCTGTCATGACACATACAGTCTGTTTTCATTGTGGGGAGCCCGTGACCACGGGTATGCAGTTCAGTACAGTGATTGATGGTCAGGCTCAGCCCATGTGTTGTCTTGGCTGTCAGGCAGTGGCTCAGGCCATCATGGATGCCGGACTGACCAATTACTATAAATTTCGCTCCGAACCCGGCAGCAGGCAAAACGCTCTGGTGCCGGACGAGCTCAAGACCTTCAGTGCCTACGATCTTCCCGAAGTGCAACAGGATTTTGTGCACGATCAGGGCAATCAAACCTCAGTCTCGCTATCGATTGACGGCATTACCTGTGCCGCCTGCGCCTGGCTCATCGAGCATAAAGTCAAACAGTTGCCCGGCATAGATTCGGTGCAGGTTAACTCCACCACCCAAAGGGCCTTGATAAGTTGGCGTCCAGCCGACATCAAACTGTCTGAAATACTTAATCAAATCGGCCGTATCGGTTATCAGGCGGCGCCGTATCAGTTAGATGATCAGGAAGTTCAGAGTAAAAAGAACAGCCGTAAGTTTCTGCTGAGGCTTGGCTTGGCGGGCTTTGCTACCATGCAGGTGATGATGTTCGCCCTGGCGCTGTACGCCGGTTACTTTACCGGGCTTGAGGTGGAATATCGCGACTATTTCCGCTGGGTGAGCATGATGTTTGCCGCACCTGTGGTGTTCTATTCGGCGCAGCCTTTCTATTTCAGTGCCCTGCGGGCCTTGCTCGCAGGCAGGCTCAATATGGATGTGTCTGTCTCCATCGCCATCTGCGGCGCTTATATCGCCAGCTGTATTGCGACAATACAAGGCACAGGCGAAGTCTATTTCGAGTCTGTGTCCATGTTCACCTTCTTCCTGTTGCTTGGGCGCTATTTTGAACAGGCGGCACGACAGAAAGCCTCGGTCAGTTCGAGTAACCTGCATAAGTTGGTGCCCTTGACCGCCCAACGTATTGTGGATGATGGCAGCAACGAAGAGATCCCCGCCAAACGCCTGCAAATAGACGACTTGGTGCTGGTAAGGCCGGGGGAAGTGATCCCCGCCGACGGCTCGGTTGAGCACGGCCATTCTGCGGTCAACGAGGCCATGCTTACCGGCGAGCAGATGCCGCAGAGCAAACAGCCTGGAGACCAGGTTTATGCCGGTACCATCAACCAGGATCAACCACTGAAAGTACGGGTGAACGCCATAGGCCAGGATCAACTGGTGGCAGAAATCATCCGCTTGCAGGAGCTGGCCTCCAATAACAAACCCGCTGTCGCTATGACGGCCGATAAGCTGTCGCGTTATTTCACCGGCACCATACTCAGCATAGCGGCTATCACTTATCTGGTGTGGCACCAGTTCTCCCCCGAAGATGCTTTCTGGGTCACCCTGTCTGTATTGGTAGCTACCTGCCCATGCGCGCTGGCCTTGGCAACCCCGACGGCAGTGACCTGCGCCACTGCGCTGTTTACTCGCCTGGGGGTGATTACCCGTAAAGCGGGAGTGTTTGAAAAGTTGCCGCAAATTGATGCTGTCGTCTTTGACAAGACAGGCACCCTGACCTGTGGCAATCTGACCTTGTTGGAGACCCGCATCACCAAAGGCCGTGAGGCTGAGTATAGCGAGTTGCAGGTACAACAATTGGCGGCAGCGCTCGAAGCAGGTTCATTGCATCCAATAGCCCTGGCTTTTAGCCCTTATGGCGGCGCACTTGCAGCGGAAGACGTGCATCATCAGGTGGCTCGCGGCATTAGTGGTAAGCTCAATGGCCGTGATTTTAAGATAGGAAACGCCGAGTTTGTCGGAATTGAGCTTGCCCCGAGCGAGCAGCAACAGGTGTTCCTCGCCGATGAGCAAGGCTTGGTGGCCAGTTTTATTTTGCAAGATAGGCTCAGAGAAGACGCCAAAGATACTGTGGATGCGCTCAAGGCAAACAATATCCGTCTGGCGATTGCCAGTGGTGATACCCGGCCCCATGTCGAGTCCCTTGCTCGGCAAGTGGGCATAGCTGAAGTGCACGCAGACATGAGCCCGGCAGCCAAACTCGACTATGTACGCCGTTTGCAACAACAACATAAGGTGGCCATGTTCGGCGATGGCATCAATGATGCCCCTGTGCTTGCCGGCGCCGATCTCTCTATCGCCATGGGCAGTGGCACGGCGCTGGCGAAAAACAGTGCCGATCTGATTCTGCTTGGCGACCATCTATGGCGTTTTACCCAAGCCATAGCGGTTGCTCGCAAAGCCAATCGTATCATTCGCCAAAATCTTGCCTGGGCTTTGGGATATAACCTTCTTATACTGCCTCTGGCCGTAACTGGTCATGTTGCACCATATATCGCCGCCATCGGCATGTCGGCCAGTTCGCTGATCGTTGTCAGCAACAGCCTCAGACTTCTCAGGGTCCGCTTATGAGTATTATCTACGTACTAATCCCCATTGCCATGTTGTTTGTGCTGATTGCTGTTGGTGTGTTCTTCTGGGCGGTAAAATCGGATCAATTTGACGATCTCGAGCGCCACAGTGTGTCGATTCTGTTTGATGAGGAACCAACGAACAGCAAGACTCAACAGGAACAGACTCAAACGGCTGAAGCTCAAGTCACTCAAGCTCCTCAGGATAGAGGCAATGGAATATAACCTCACCGGCGCCTTTTTGGTGGGCCTGATGGGAGCCGGGCACTGCTTTGGTATGTGCGGTGGTTTGGTGGGCGCCTTTTCCAGCCAGCTTCCCGCCGCCCGTCGAGGCCAGAATCCGCTGGCGCAACAACTCTCGTTTCTGCTTCCCTATAATCTTGGCCGTATTCTCAGTTACAGCCTGGCCGGTGCTTTGGTGGGCGGTTCTGCCGCCGGGCTTGGCATGCTGTTTGATATTGATATTTATCTCTTGGTGCTCAGGCTCATTGCCGGTGTGATGATGATCGCCATGGGTCTTTATATTGCCCGCATTTGGGTAGGGCTGGTGCAGATTGAGCGCCTGGGTCAGGGATTGTGGCGTTTACTTAAACCATTGTCCCAAAAAGTGTTACCCGTGACTCACCCCGGGCAGGCTTTATTGGCTGGTATGGTATGGGGCTGGCTACCTTGTGGCCTGGTATACAGTACTCTTACTTGGGCCGTAGCCAGTGGCAGCGCCAGCCAGGGCGCGCTTATTATGCTTTGTTTCGGTTTGGGAACATTACCTGCCCTGCTCAGCGCCGGTGTTGCCGCCAAGGCGCTGGCCGACTGGGCTCAAAAGCGCGCCGTACGCTTGATTGCCGGTTTACTCTTGGTTGGATTCGGGATCCAAACACTCTATATTGCTCTGGCTCAGCTCGACTAGCCGGGGTCAGTGAATTGGTTTAACATGGGAAGAGTCGCTTTACTTGAGAAAGACTATGACAATAGACAACAACAAGCATCGTCGCCCTGCTGCCGGGGGCTGTACCATTCATTGTCATGATTGCAGCATGGGGACCTTGTGTATTCCCTTTACGCTCAACACCAATGAGTTGGATCAGCTTGACAATATTATCGAACGCAAGAAACCCATTCAGAAGGGTGAACAGCTGTTCAAGTCCGGAGATCCACTAAAGTCTCTATATGCTATTCGATCCGGAACGATTAAAAGCTATACCATCACAGAACAGGGTGATGAGCAGATCACCGGCTTCCATCTGGCCGGTGATGTCATAGGCTTTGACGGTATCCATGCCCAATCACACCAGAGTTTTGCCCAGGCCCTGGAAACCTCTATGGTCTGTGAAATCCCCTTCAATACTTTGGACGAACTCTCAGGCACCATGCCCAAACTCAGGCAGCAGATCATGCGCCTGATGAGTAATGAAATCATGAGTGACCAAGGGATGATCCTGCTGCTAAGCAAAAAGAATGCCGAGGAACGCCTGGCCGCTTTCATCAGTAACCTTGCGGCCCGATTCGGTAGCCGCGGCTTCTCTCCCAGAGAATTTCGCCTCACCATGACCCGCGGTGATATAGGCAACTATCTCGGTCTCACAGTGGAAACCATCAGTCGTTTGTTGGGACGGTTCCAAAAGGCCGGACTAATTGAAGTGAAAGGCAAATATATCACTATACTGGATCTGGAAGAGCTCGACAGGTTGGCTGGAGCTGCCCGGATAGCAAGATAGCAAGCGATTCAATATATTGATCTCAAGCAATACAAATCACAGCCAATATCGCATGATATAGGTATATCCTGCGGAATAAGGAAAAAGCCATGAGGGACTATCAAAAGCTATTGGTCGTAGTCGACCCCACATCAGAACAGCAGCCTGCTCTTGCCCGAGCGGTGGAACTCGCCACCCGCAGCAAGGCGAAGATCACTGTGTTTCTGTCTATCTTTGATTTCTCCTATGAAATGACCTCAATTCTTTCCAATCAGGAACGTGAGGCCATGCGTCAAGGGGTGATTAACCAACGTAAAGCCTGGATTGCCGATCTGCTAAAACCACACCAGCAAGCCGGACTCGAGATAGACAGTGAAGTACTGTGGCACAACCGCCCGTTTGAGAGCATCATCAACTTTGCCATTCAGGGAGAATATGACCTGATAGTCAAAGGCACCCATGAGCACGACAAACTCAAAGCGGTTATTTTCACCCCCACCGACTGGCACTTGTTGCGTAAGGCTCCCGTGCCTGTGTTGCTGGTAAAACAGCATGACTGGCCGGTAAAAGGTAAAATTCTCTGCGCCGTCAACGTTGCCTCTGAAGATGAAGAACATCAATCCCTGAACGGCAAGATCATTGAGCATGCTCAGGAACTTGCAGCCAAGTTCGATGCCGAGGTGCACCTGGTTAACGGTTATCCTGGAACTCCGGTCAACCTGGCGATTGAACTGCCGGACTTTGATGCTCATACCTACAACGAAACCATTCGCATGCAGCACGAGCAACGGGTCAATTATTTGGCCAATAGCTACGGGGTCGATACCGCCCACTGCCACGTGAAAGAAGGTCTGCCTGAGGATGTTATCCCTGAGCTGGCAGAACAATTGGACGCCGAATTGGTCGTTCTCGGCACTGTGGGTCGTACCGGATTCTCTGCCGCGCTTATCGGCAACACAGCAGAACACGTGATAGATTCGGTCAACTGCGATCTGCTGGCGGTAAAACCCGACGGTTATAAGTCGCCTCTGGCCTGAGTCGCCCCTTTACCCGACCGGCTTTAGCTGGAATAATACGCGCCCTGAACCATAGTGTTACTGGGCGCTTATTTTTTATGTCTGAAGTTATGCAAGAGCTGGATAAGAAACAAATCACTCGTCTCAACAAACTGCAAAAGCGTTTACGCCGCGAAGTCGGCAGCGCCATTGCCGATTACAATATGATTGAAGAAGGCGATCGCGTGATGTGCTGCCTCTCCGGCGGCAAGGACAGCTATGCCATGCTGGACATTTTGTTGAACCTGCAGCAGCGGGCGCCTGTGCAGTTTGAAATTGTCGCCGTCAACCTGGATCAGAAACAGCCCGGCTTCCCGGAAGAAGTGTTGCCGGCCTATCTGGATAGTTTAGGTGTGGCTTACCATATTCTAGAAAAAGATACTTATTCGATAGTCAAAGATAAGATCCCCGAAGGCAAGACCACCTGCTCGCTTTGTTCCAGGCTGCGCCGCGGTACCCTTTATGGGTTTGCCCAGCGAATAGGTGCCACCAAGATAGCGCTTGGCCATCACAGAGATGACATCATAGAAACCTTGTTCCTCAACATGTTCTATGGTGGCAAGATGAAGGCCATGCCACCCAAGCTGTTATCGGATGACGGTGCCAATATGGTGATCCGCCCCCTCGCCTATTGCCGCGAAAAAGACATTGCCGAATACGCCAAGCTGAAAGCCTTCCCTATCATTCCTTGCAACCTTTGCGGCTCCCAGGAAAACCTCAAGCGCGCCGAGGTTAAGAATATGCTCAAGCTGTGGGACAAACAGTTCCCCGGCCGCATTGAAACCATCTTTACTGCGATGCAAAATACTGCGCCATCCCAAGGCGTTGATAGAAACGTGTTTGACTTTATGGCACTGGAGCGTAATCCGGATGCTCCTGCCAGCGGGGAAGTTGCCGAAGCCGATTTGCCTGCCTTTGACTTTATGGATGTCAGCAACAGCGGCCATATCGATCTCGATAATGCAGCCAAACATGCAGACTCGAGTCAGCGTATAGAAGTAGTGGGTGTCTATCAGCCCTGATCAAGCAATTATCCGAACAAGCCGCCTTTGCTTGTTCGGAGCCATTACTGCATCTTACGACGGTCATTAAAAATACGAAATACCGCCAGCAGCTGAATGGCTTTGCGCCGAATAGCGAATTTCAGCAGCAATGGGGCTGGAACAAATCTGCCCCATCCCCTGCAACTTGGCTGGATTATTGACTACGGTGGAACTTGGCGTCCTGATCGAGACACCACTGAGCCGAAGAACTCTTGTCTTCATTGGGGCGTCCGGTTAACAGCTCTCCCTGTTCATTGATGTAATAGACAAAAGCTTTGGCATCACCCAGCTCATCCCAATACAGCATGGCTTCATCTGCTTCAAGGCCTTCGCAAGTCGTGATTTTGTCTCCAATGGATTCAACATAAGCACTGCCCTTTATCTGACTCAGCGGCACGCCTGTACATTGGTTATTATCATAGAGGTTAGCCACACTATAGTAGCGGTTTTCCTCAAAACGCATGACAAACTCCTTACCCAGTTTTTCGTCACTGAGACAACCGGTTGTCCACTCCCCTTTGAGTCTGTCCGGCATGGTATCATCGCCATGGAACACCAGGAAACCAAGCGTCGCCGCTAAAATAAGCAGCAACATCACACTTAAAGACTTGAGCATCAACACTTCTCTGACAAAGGATTTGTCAGGATAGTACTCTGCGATAGTCAACGACGCTACCGAACTCATCGCAAATTTACATTGAGTGTCACAAATTGGCTCCATGGGATAAACTGTGGCACATTGACGTAATGCAATAATTGCGGATCTTTTCTTTTTCAGCCAACCACTTATTTGGAGGTTTTCTCGGTGTCATCCACATTTTCTGAGATAGATTTTCGCCGTAAAATGACTGCACAACGCCCGTTTGGCAAAGCGGACGCTCGGGTCGAGAATCCAGAAAAATTGCAGCTGGCACTGGAGAGTGACCGCGGCCGTATCATCAACTCGGCCGCCATTCGCCGCCTACAGCAAAAGACTCAGGTATTCCCGCTGGAGCGCAATGCCGCGGTACGAAGCCGCTTGACACATTCGTTGGAAGTACAACAAGTTGGGCGCTTTATCGCACAAAGGATATTTAGGTACCTGGGGCCGGATGCTGAGCTATACGGTCTGCAGGAGTTGGAGCGGCAACTGGAAACCCTGGTGGAAATGAGTTGTCTGATGCATGACGTCGGTAATCCCCCCTTTGGTCACTTCGGTGAGGCCGCTATCAGTCATTGGTTCAGTCAGAATCTTACCTCTCTTGCCCCTTCGGGTTTCGATTCCGAATATCCTGAATTAATTCAAGATTTATCTCACTTTGAAGGTAATGCCCAAGGCATACGCTTGATCCACACCTTGCTAGGGCTCAACCTCACCTACAGTCAATTGGCTGGTATTTTGAAATACACCCGCCCGGGCACGCTCGTGAAAGATAAAGCCAGCCCTGAGCATAGCTATCTGATGAAAAAAGTTGGTTATTATGCCAGTGAATCCATGTTTATTGCCGAACTGACACAAGCCATGGAAATGGCGCCCGGTTGTCGTCACCCAGTGAGTTATATCATGGAGGCTGCCGATGATATTTCATACTGCCTTGCTGACATTGAAGATGCGGTGGAAAAAGGCATCATAGAGTTGGATACCCTAAAACAGAGTTTGATAGCCGAATACCAGCGGCAAATTGCGGTCAAGCAAGACGCTCTCGGGCACCAGGACTTCATGAGCAAATCGATTGAAGCGGCAGACAGCAGCGCCCGCCATCTGGCAATCAACCAACAAAGCCAGTTCTTTACTTTCCTCAGGGTTCGGCTGATCCACCCTTTGGTCAACCATGCTGCCAAGCGCTTTATCGACAATATTGATGCCGTGTACCACGGCAACCTGAACGAGTCGCTGCTCGAGGATGGCGGCTATGAGCACGCCATTACAGAAACCCTCAAGCAAGTCGCTATCAAACAGGTATTTTGTCACCGGGAAGTGGAAAAACTTGAACTGCAGGGATACAGGATAATCACAGGGTTACTGGACAACTATCGCTCCCTGCTGGCATTGAGCGAAGATGAGTTTAGCAAACTGGTACAAGGCCTGCCCAAGACTGCGCTTATCGAAACCCGGCTATTCCATAAGCTGCCGGGTAAACACTTGGCCACCTATAAAAGAGCCATTGAAGCTAATCAGTATCCTGAGTTTTATCACAGGTGCCGTTTGCTGCAGGATTATATCAGCGGGATGACAGATCAATATGCTCTGGATGAGTACAAGCTGCTTATGGTACTTGACTGAGTCTGATCTTGATAATGGCTATTAAAATTTAGTTGCATAAGAACCAGGCCCCAGGGGGCCAACAGCTATTATCAGAAACGTCGGAACAGCAGATCGTTACGCCCTGACGCCTTAACCTGATACATCAAGCGATCGGCATCGGCAAGTACCGAAAGCGGATCACGCTGTCCCGGACCGGCGTATACGGCTCCTATGCTGATACTGAGTGGCAGTTCGCCCACTTTAGTCGGAAATGGGGCTCGGCCCACGGACAACAATAAACTCCTGGCTAGCTTTTGGGTCGCGCTCTCTGCCATTCCCAACTGCAGGATACAGAACTCCTCGCCGCCTACCCGGGCAAATACGGCACCTTCCGGCAAGAGCGTTGCCACCCTCTGTACCAGTTGGCAGATGAGTTCATCCCCCACCAGATGGCCATAACTGTCATTGATCCTTTTGAAATCATCAATATCAAACAACAATAGGGTTAAACTATCGTAACTGCGGCTGTCGCAAGCTTGTTCCAATGCCTCCATAAATGCCCGCCGGTTGGTTATTCCTGTCAGACTATCGGTTGACGCCAAATGAACCAACTCTGCGTTAACCGCTTCCAGTTCTGCAGTGCGGATAGCCACAGTGCGACGAAGCATAAATACGTAGCTTATGACTGCCAGAAAAAGCAAAGCCAAAACAACATGCAATAGATAGCGTGGATAAACCGTTTCCACATACATCCAACGATTAAGGATCCTTTGGTACTCGGCATCAGGAATGCGCGCTAATCCTTGCCGAATTTCTTCCTGTAAAGTGACATTCCCCTCTTTGACGGCTGAGCGAATTTGAGCACTGTAGAGATGACGAACCGGAACAAAAAGTGTGGGCTCTTGCGAGGTATACAGGTAGAAATTCGCAACCTGCAGATCAGCAACAAAGGCCTTCAAACTCCCCGCTACTGCACTTTTGAGCATCTGCTCGTTACTGGCATAGACAATTAAGCTGGTATTTGGAAACTCTCGACGAACGAAAGCCTCTTCATAGCCGCCGCTGACAACTCCCACTTTACCGCCGCTATCCAGATAACGATCAGGTTCTGTACCAAGCAGTGCCTGGTTGAAGAACAGTTGGCTCTCAATGCCAAGTAGTCCCTGGGCATAATCAAGATAATGCTCTCTTTCCTGAGACCAAAGCAATCCGGCATGAATATCGGCTTGGCCGTTGCGAACCAAATCCAGCGAATGTTGCCAATCGGTCAATATGAAGCGGATTTTGACTCGATTGGCTTTGGCATATTCTCGCCAAATATCCACTAACATGCCGCTGGGTTCACCGGCATCATTCCGGTAAGAAAATGGTTTCCAGGAACCTGAGTTGGTGACAACAAGCTCTCTGATGGGAACTTCACTCTGACCGTTATCCGCTTGCTCTGCAGCCAGGCTTTCGCCAACTACCAATAACAGAGGCAGAAAAATAAGCCTTGTTTGACTTTGACATAGTCGAGACAAAGGAACCGACAACAGCTGAAGCCAAGGAGTAAGTGAGACAATAACAGCAAGTTTCATCAGGCCGGAATATCCTTTCAAGGCTCGACATTGGCGGGTCATACCCAGGTTGTACACCCAAGTTCAAAAACGGCCACCAGGAACACAAAATACTAACATTGAAACAGGCATTCCGGCATCAACTTTCAGCAACGGCGGATCCGTACCACCTTCATGGTTTCCATCTCAAATCCGGCTACTATGGTGGTTTGGGGATAATAATCGACCGATACTCTGGCACCTTTGAGCGAACGATATTTTTTGGGGCGTTTAAAACGAAATGGTGCATCGCAATTTTCCAACATCAGTGTGTGTTGGATCCAGTCGCCTTCATCCCTTTGGGTATGGGAGACAACCGTCTTATCTTCGGTGTGATAAAGTGGTGAGTGTTTCTCTGTCAATACGTCAGCTATTGTCATAATGCATTTACCTCCGATAGGTCGCTTCTGACTATGTATCCAAGGTCCTGACGGGCCCGACCTTGCCCGTCCAGCTCGGGCAGTAGCTTCACCTTTTGCTTCCATTCCTTTTAAAGCAAATGCGAGAGACCTGGCTGTAAAGTCGCTTCCGCTTTTAGTGGCGATAGCTGCAGGGAAAAGTACTCCTGCCGCGGCAAGTTGGCGGTAGCTTTTCAGTCGGGTCTGGGCAAACAGAATCCCCCCGGACATATAGTCTCCGAGGAAAGGTCAATACAAGGTGAGCAAACATTGTAGCAAATTTGCACAGAAAGATCTTGGTGAAAAAAGAGACTGATATTTTGTTAAAACCAAATTTTCAGCTCAAGCTGACCCCTAATGATAGATATCATTCTAAAAGACTAATACCCATGGACTATAGAGCCCAAGTTGGTACTTGGGCTCTATAGCGTCATTCTGCCAGTTCCTTTTCCAACTGTTGGGCCACTGCTTCCGGTGAGCTGGAACGGCGAGCAAACAGTGAATAAGCCACAGGGATCACCAACAGGGTAAACACTGTAGCCAGCAATATGCCGGAGAGCACCACCACGCCAATAACAAAACGGGTCTCGGCGCCTGCCCCCTCGGCGAGCACCAGAGGCACGGCGCCGGCGGCCGTGGTTATACCTGTCATCAGTATCGGTCTGAGCCTTTGGTTGGCCGCTTGCAATATAGCGGCGTCGAACTCAAGTCCCTTATCCCTGAGCTGGTTGGCAAACTCGACGATAAGAATACCGTTTTTGGCCGCCAGCCCTACCAACATGATGATGCCTATCTGGCTGTAGATATTTAGACTTTGGCCGGTCAGCAGTAAGCCCACCAGAGCGCCCACTGTTGCCAGCGGCACAGTCAACATGATCACCATGGGGTGGATATAGCTCTCAAACTGCGCCGCCAATACCAGGAACACTATTCCCAACGCCAGCAGGAACACGAAGTACATGGAGCTGCCGGACTCCTGATAGTCGAGTGACTGGCCTTTGTAGCTTATCAAGGCTTCTGCCGGTAAATAGGTGTGGGCCAAATCATTGAGATAATCGAGCGCCTCCCCCAGGCTGTAACCTTCCGCCAGATTGGCCTCCAGGGTTATCGCCCGCATCCGGTTGTAGCGATGGAGCTGACTGGCGTCGGCAAACTCTTCTATGCTCACCAGGTTCGAGAGCGGGATCAGCTGCTTGCTGCGATCTGAGCGCACATAGATATTCTGCATATCCGAGGCGGTGTTTTGGCTGTCGCGGTTGCCTTCGATGATCACGTCATACTCTTCACCGTCGCGCATAAAGGTGGTCACCAGGCGTGAACCCAACATGGACTCAAGCGTGCGCCCGATATGAGCTATGGAAACCCCGAGATCCGCCGCCCTGTCTTTGTCGATAACGACTCTGAGCTGGGGTTTGGTTTCCTTGTAGTCATGATCCAAACCGACGAGATTGGGATTTTCCGCCGCTTTTTCCAACATAATGTCGCGCCATCTGGCGAGCTCCTCATAACTGGGGCCGCCAATGACAAACTGTACGGGTTTACCGACACCGCGGCCAAAGGCCTGGCGCATCACGGGAAACGCCCTGACGCCGGCGAGATCGGCGAGCCTGGCACGGACATCATTGATGATCTCCTTGGCGGGACGGCGCTGGCCCCAATCATTGAGTACTATGATCGCCATACCGTTGGAGAAGTTGGCCGAGCCGCCCCAACCGCGAGGCGCACGGATCAACAAACGTTTGACTTCGCCGCTGTCGACCAGAGGCATCAAACGCTGTTCCACCTCGTTCATATAGGCTTCGATATATTCATAGCTGGCGCCCTCCGGGCCGTTGACCATCAGAAACATAGAGCCCCTGTCTTCCTGAGGCGCAAACTCCTGCGGGATCAGTTTAACCATGTAGGCACTGGCTCCAAGAGCCGCCACCACCAACAGGGAAACCAGCAAGGGGTGCTTCATGGCGCCGGTAAGGCTGCGGCTGTAAAAGCCTGCCAGAGCGTTCATTCCCTTATCGACCTTGCGCATCAGCCAAGTATCCTGGCTCGCGGGCTTAAGCAGTTTGGAACACATCATGGGACTGAGTGTCAGCGCCACTATCGAGGAAAACAACACGGCGGCACTCATGGTGACGGCAAACTCTTTAAACAACTTACCGAGATCGCCATCGAGGAAGGTGATTGGCATAAATACCGCCACCAACACCGCCGTAGTGGCAATAACCGCAAAGGCCACCTCACGGGCGCCGAGGAAAGCAGCTTTCAATGGACTGTCGCCCTCTTCGATGCGGCGGTGAATGTTTTCCAGCATCACGATGGCATCATCCACCACCATACCGATAGCCAGGATCATCGCCAGCAGGGTCAAGAGGTTAATTGTGTATCCCAAGGCGTAGAGCACGATAAAAGTGGCTAGTAGGGATACGGGCACAGTTAGTGCCGGGATCAACATGGCGCGCACGCTGCCAAGGAACAGGTAAATGACGATGATCACCAAAATAATGGCGATAAACAGCGTCTGATACACCTCGTCGATAGAGGCTTCGATAAACACTGAGCTGTCGTAGGAGCGTTTGATCTCCATACCCTGGGGCAGAGTCGGGTTGATCTCATCTACCAGTTTATTCACCGCCCGCGCCACTTCCAAAGTATTGGCGGTAGACTGTTTGGAAACCCCAAGGCCTATCATGGCTTCGCCGTTACCGCGGAACATGATCCGCTCTTCTTCGGAGCCGATTTCGACCTTGGCCACATCTCCGAGTTTAACCAGGTAACCGTCGCCCCCTTGGGTTAGCGCCAGGTTAGCAAAGTCTTCGGCGGTGCGAAAGCTACGCTCAAGCCGCACGGTAAAGTGACGTTCCTTGGATTCGATGGAGCCGGCCGGCAGTTCGACGTTTTCCGATCGCAGCGCCGATTCGACATCGGCCACCGTCAGGTTACGGGCCGCCAGCGCCTGGCGGTCAATCCAGACCCGCATGGCGTAGACCTTGCCGCCACCGACACGCATATTGGCCACCCCGTCGATGACGGAAAATCTGTCGGTAAGATAACGGCGAGCATAGTCAGTGAGTTGTAAAGTGGTCATCTGATCCGACACCAGATTGAGCCACATGATCACTTCATCGCCGCCATTGGCCTTTTGCACTTCAGGCGGATCGGCCTCTTCCGGCAGGTTATCAAGCAAACCTGAAATGCGATCGCGGACATCGTTGGCCGCCGCTTCAATATCCCGGTCAATATCAAATTCCAGCACCACGGAAGATCGGCCGTCTGTACTGGATGAATTGATATGGCGTATGCCTTCAACGCCGCTGATCCTGTCTTCAATCAGTTGAGTGATCCGGCTTTCCACCACAGAGGCACTGGCACCACGGTAGCTGGTATCTATCGAAACTATCGGCGGGTCAATATCCGGGTATTCGCGCAGCGGCAACTTACCGAAAGACACCAGACCAAAAGCAATCAACAAAAGACTGATGACCGAGGCGAAAACCGGCCGTTTAACGGAAATGTCTGTCAGTATCATACTGTGGTCTTCGCCTCTTCAGCCGTCAGGAAGCTGAAATGTTCCTTGAACTCCACCTTGACCTTGTCACCGGGGCGAACCTTGAGGATCCCGCGAATGATCACCTGTTCACCCAGCTCGACGCCTTCGAGAACTTCTACCCAGCCACGGCTACGCAGCCCAATGGTAACCTGTCGCTGTTCCACCACACCTTCGCTGTTGGCCAGATAAAGATAGTGGCGGTTTTGGATAGGAATAATCGCTGACTCGGGCAGCAGCAAAGCCTCACGGTTTTGCTTGATGAGCTTCACCTTCATCAACATGCCAGGCAGCAGTTGACCATCCGGGTTGGGGATCTCGGCGCGCACCACAACTGCCCGTGTGGTAGGGTTAACCCGGCTGTCGATGGAAACAACCTTGCCTCGAAACAGCTTATCCGGATAGGCAACCGCCCGGGCTTCCACGGTTTTGCCCGGCAACAAGTCTTGAATAAACCGCTCGGGAACCGAGAAGTCCAACTTGATAACCGAGATATCATCCAAGGTGGTGATCACCACTCCCGGGGTCACCAGGCTACCGACCGAGACCTGGCGTAAACCCAGGCGACCGTTGAAGGGGGCGGTAATCTGCCTATCCCGCAGTGCCGCCTGTGCTTGCTCGACTTCGGCCCTCGCACTTTCTATCAGGGTTTGCAATCGGTCGCGTTCGGTTTCAGCAACTGTTTTGCTGGTGACCAGCGAGCTGATACGGTCAAACTCACGGGTATTCTCCCGCACCTTGATCCTGGCCAATTCCACCCTGGCTTGCTGTTCGGCGTCCTGCAGTTTGGCAAGCAGTTGTCCTTGCTTGACTATCTGACCATCATCGAAACGAATCGAGGTCAGCACATCGCTGACCTTGGGGGTGATGGTCACTGATTCATAAGCCTTGGAGGTACCAAGCGCCTCCACTTCATCCCGCACAGCCTGTATAGCGGCCTTATACACCACAACATTGGGTACCGGGCGGGCTTTTTTCTCCATCGGGGCTGGCTGCTGATGCCATTGTTGATAACCAATGGCTGCTGCCGCCAGTAGTACCACTAGGAGTATTATTTTTTTCATTGATTGTCCGAAGGTACAGAATTTTATGGGTAAAACAGTTTACCCTGCGACTTATCGGCTTCAATACGTTTTACTTTTACTTACAAATTACATTTATTTGACACAGATGGAAACATGGTTAAAGAATCTGTATCAACCACTAGCTCGCGGAGATAAAAGCTGCCTAATACCCCAAAAGCCAAAGAGTATTCTATATAAGGCCATTTGCGCAGTGACTGAACTATTTCATCTAGCGTTCTGTATAACTGAATGTGCAGCACAAAAATCATACAAAAACATTACAAGTTAAGTGGCTACAGGAAGGACCAGTTGATACTACCAAAGGGCTCTGGCGCAATTGCTTGGCAACTGAATAAAAAAGGCGCCGAATTCGGCGCCTTTCCAATCAAACCCGCAGTGATAAACCAGAAGCGCTTAACGCACCTTACGATCTTCGCGCATCAACTCAGCTAGGTTCTGATAAACGGCTTCAATGGTTTCATTGGCGAGTGGCTGATCGGCCACATCGTGCAGACGAATTTCAGTCTGCTCTTTGTTGGCGGCGTCTTCTTTCAGCAACAAACGATAACTGCCTTCTTTGAGCGCCAACTTGTTATCGCCCCACAAGGAACTCCAGAAGCCGGAGTTGTCATTCAGATTAACGTAGAACAAGCCTTTACTTGAGTCCATGTCTACCACTTCCAAGCCAAGCTCAGGCAGTACTAGCCGTAGACGATCCCAGGTACGCTTGAACGGCGCATCGGCCACCCAGTAGCTTTCACTGTCACCGCCCTGATGCAGTGACATATCAATGCCGAGACTTTGCTTGATGCGGTTGGCCTTGATCATCTGCTCACGCTTGAGGCTCATATAGGCCACGGCACTGTTGAGCATGTCTATGGTATAACGGCGCTTATCTTCACCGCTGAGCAATACCGGCAGCTCTGAGCCGTCATAATGTTCTTCGTGGTCGATAAGTGTGATCAGCAAATTACCGGTACGGCCATGAGGACGAACTTCGACATCGAAACGGAAACGCTGGCGCAGCTGGTATACTTTATCGCTGCCAAACCAGGAAGAATCGAGTACCTGCTCAGTTTCAATCCAATCTGTTTCGATAGAACCTTTATCATAATCTTCAGAGACTATGCCGTAGCCTTGCTTTTGCAGGTAACCCTTAACTGTGCTGAAGATCTCCTGCTTAAGATCAACGCTGTTGTCGATGGACTCAACCACGACTTTAATATTATCACTGCCCTCTTCCACATGAGTGCCTTCCGCCATGGGCAGTACTTGTAGAGGCGGGCGGATATCGAGTTTTTCACCGACAAACTCGGGATTGCTCTTGGCACCAAGCTGTGGGATCTCAAACTCTTTACTGAATCTTGGAGTGTCCAAACCTTCCGGGATCACCAAAGGTGCTGAAGTGCCGGCATCTACGTATTCGAAGTCGCCGTTGGCCTGGCGACGATCAATCGGCGTACTGCAGGCTGCAACAGCGACAACCATCACTAAGGGGGTAACTTGCTTTAGCATTAAATTATTCAACCTCTATCCCGGCTTTTTGCATTGCGTTAAGCAACAGACCATGAAACTCTTCAGAAAGTTCAGTCAGAGGCAAACGAATTGTGCCTTCGCTGATGAGTCCCATACGGTGAACTGCCCACTTAACCGGTATTGGGTTAGCCTCACAAAAGAGTGCGCTGTACAAGCCGCTCAGGGATTCATCAACGGCTTTTGCCTCTACGGCTCGTCCTTGCAATGCCGCGTCACACATGGCCTTGAAGGCTTTAGGGACGATATTATTGGCAACCGATATCACCCCATTGCCGCCAAGGGTCAAAAATTCACGCGCTGTGGCGTCATCGCCACTGAACAGTAGAAAATCATCACCGCAAAGCTCACGCAGTTGTTTCACCCGGGAGAGGTCGCCTGTGGCTTCCTTAACCCCAATGATATTAGGCACATCACAAAGCTGGGCAACGGTTTCCGGCTTCATGTCAACCGAAGTACGACCGGGAACGTTATACAGAATTTGGGGAACATCCGTGCTGGCTGCAACCGCCTTATAATGGGCAACCAAGCCTTTGGGCGTCGGCTTGTTATAGTAAGGAGTAACCCCCAACATGGCGGCCACGTCGAGTTTCGACAATCCCCGGGTCAGTTCTATGGCTTCGGCGGTGGCATTAGCGCCATTCCCCCCGATAACGGGAATACGACCTGCGGCAAAAGAAAGGGTTTGCGACACCACTTCAAGGTGTTCGTGAATGGGCAGAGTGGCTGATTCGCCTGTGGTACCAACTGCAACTATGGCATCAGTCCCCTGTTCGATATGAAATTCCACCAAACGTTCGAGACTTGCAAAATCCACTGAGCCATCGCCTTGCATGGGCGTAATTAAGGCTACGATGCTTCCGTTTATCATCTTATGTCCCCAAGATTTCAGGATTCGCTATGGTACTGGTGCAGCCAGCCAATGACAAGCACTGTCAGGGCTAACAAATCGAATAAGTTGTGGTAGCATGGTTGACTGCACAAAAAACTCAGCTCAAAGGGGCTGAGTTTTCGCTCTATGATACCGGAAATATGAGGAAAATTCATGACCAACTACCTGGTCGTTACCGCTATGGGGGCCGACCGTCCCGGCCTGGTCAGCAAACTGGCAAGATTGGCCAGTGATTGCGACTGTGACATAGTCGACAGCCGCATGGCGCTGTTCGGCAACGAGTTTACTCTGATTATGATGTTGTCCGGCTCCTGGGCATCCATTACCAAGATAGAAACCAGCCTTCCCAGTCTCAGTGTCGAGCTTGAGCTGATGACAGTGATGAAGCGCACTTCCAAGCACACGCCGCAAAATTATATCTCGCGTATTGAAGTAACTTTCAATGGCCAAGATCAACGCGGCACAATGAAGCGTATATCCCAGTTTCTGGCTGACAGGTCTTTGGATCTCGGTGCGGTGCGCTCCTACTCGGAAGAGCTGCCGGACGGCAACCAGACCCAGCACGTTTTCCTGGCCATCAATATCCCGGAAAAAGTCGAATTGGATAAGCTGGAAACCAGCATCCAAGCCTTGGCCGAAGAGATGTCCCTGACCTGCAACATCAAACGTATGCAAGGAATTGCGGTTCCCAAGGCCGATTGAATCCCACTTGTCCCAGATAAAGATCAAAAGGATTGAACGCATGAACACCTTAAAAGCAGGCGATAAAGCGCCACTCTTCACCCTTAAAAACCAAAACGATGAAAATGTTTCACTGCAAGATTGCCTGAAAAAAGGCCGGGTACTGGTGTACTTCTACCCCAAGGCGATGACACCAGGCTGCACAGTGCAAGCCTGTGGCCTGAGAGACAGCAAGGCGGAACTGGACGAACTTAATGTGACCGTGCTTGGAATAAGCATTGATCCCGTGGCGAGACTGGGTAAGTTTATCGATAAGCATGAGCTTAACTTCACCCTGCTCAGCGATGAAGACCACGCAGTAGCCGATGCCTTCGGTGTCTGGGGCGAGAAAAAGTTTATGGGCAAAGTTTATGATGGTCTTCACCGCCTGAGTTTTCTGATTGACCAAGATGGCACCATCAGCCACAGGTTCGACAAGTTCAAGACCAAAGATCACCATCAGGTGGTGCTGGACTATCTCAAGGGATAAATCCCGCGGCTGGTTTGCTAACTTCTATTGCTGGCATTCATTACAATAGCTAAGCTTCTATAGCCCAAGCCAGAGACACTAAAAAGCCCGCGATGCGGGCTTTGGTTTTTCTGCAAAATAGCTAATTCCCTCAGAAACCCCTTCCCTGAAAATAGGGCCACAGGATAGCCAGAGCGATTGACCACATGGTCAACCAGATAAACCTGTCCAGATAACGCCAGGCCGCGGGACGGCTAAACACGGGAGCCAACAGGCGCGCACCAAAGCTCAAACTAAAGAACCAGATAAAGGAAGCCAGTACGGCCCCGGCACCAAACCAGCCCCTGACCTCGGTATCAAACTTTGTGCTTATGCTGCCCAGTAAAACTACGGTATCCAGATACAGATGTGGGTTCAAAAAGCTGATCGCCAAGGTGGTGATCATCGCCTTGCGAAACGAATCCGCCGCTTCGGTATCCCCTGTCTGCAACCCCTGACTCTTGAACGAGGAACGCAGCGCATTAAAGCCGTACCACAACAAAAAGGCGGCGCCGCCAAAGCTCGCCAGATGTTTAATGGCCGGCACGGCCAAGATCAACTGACCAAGCCCGGCGACCCCTGCAGTAATCATCAGGGCGTCTATCAAAGAACAGGTCAAGGCGATAGGAAACGGATAGGCACGTTTGATGCCCTGCTTCAATACAAAGGCGTTCTGAGCTCCCACGGCAATGATCAAACTGGCACCTATCCCCATGCCCTGAATGAAAGCGGTTTGCATAATCTCTCCAACAGCAGGTCGTCGCAATAATCGGCGACCAATAAAGGTTTTCAATGGCGGCAGTTTACTCCCGGCAAGAAAATTAATATAACTAATGTTTTTTATTGGTCATTAGCAAAACTTATAACCGAGCAAGAATTAACCCAAGGAGTCGTTATGCTGGACTACAGTCATCTCAAGGCACTGTCGGTGGTGGTAGCCGAAGGCGGCTTTGAGCGGGCAGCCAAACGGTTGCATGTGACCCAATCGGCGGTATCACAACGGATAAAGCAGCTGGAAGAAAGAGTGGGACAGGCGCTGCTCATCAGAAGTAACCCTGTAGTGCCGACACCAACAGGCAAGCGGCTTTTACGCCACTATGCTCAGGTCGAATTGTTAGAGACTGAGCTTAGAGCCGAAATGGATGCCGACGATCCGGCCATGCCCACTGTGGTGAGAATCGCGGTGAATGCGGACAGTCTGGCAACCTGGTTTTTGCCGGCTATCAGTTCTATGTTCGCCCGCCGCGGTTGGCTGTTGGAGCTGATAGTGGATGACGAGTCTTACACTCATCACCTGTTGAAAAACGGTGAAGCGGTTGGCTGCGTGACCACTTTGGGACAAGCGATGAACGGCTGCTCCAGCGAGTTTCTCGGGGTAATGGAGTATGCCTGTGTGGCCACGCCTGAGTTTGCCGAACGCTTTTTCGACGGCCTGCCGAATAATGATTCACTGGCCTCGGCACCGGCAGTGGTATTCTCCACCCGCGACAAGCTGCATGAAAAGTACTTGAAGCGCTACTTCGAGATGCTGCCGGGACAATGGTGGCAACACACAGTGCCGTCATCGGAAGGCTTTCTGGAAGCTATTTTGCAGGGGTTGGGTTATGGACTGGTGGGCCATCTGCAAGCCCGGCCGTTGCTGGCATCCGGGCGCCTGATAGAGCTGACACCCATGATGCGGATGCGGGTACCACTCTATTGGCAGCACTGGAACCTCAAGGCTAAGCAGACCACGTTGGTATTCAGGGCATTGGCGGCGAGTGCCAGAAATCACCTGTTACCGGAATAAATACCGGCTTATAAACAGAAACAGGCATTGCTTAAAACACAGGCGACCATAGGCCGCCTGTGTCGGTTAACTTGAAATTTACCGCCCTATTCGGCTTGCGCCTCTAAGGCTGCGTTTTTGGCCGTATCAGCTTCGGCATTGGGCCAGGCGTTCAGTACAGCCTTGACCAGAGAGGCCAGCGGGATCGCAAAGAAAACCCCCCAAACGCCCCAAAGACCGCCGAAAACCAACACAGCGGCTATGATGATCACCGGGTGCAAGTCCACCGCATCGGAGAAGAGTAAAGGCACCAGCAGGTTGCCATCCAGCGCCTGAATGATGCCGTAACCCAGCATCAAATAACCGAACTCGGGGCTGACACCCCACTGGAAGAAGGCAACCAGGGCAATCGGTAAGGTCACCAAGGTGGCACCAACGTATGGGATCAGCACTGAAAGTCCGGTCAACACCCCAAGCAACGCTGCATAACGCAGATCCATCAAGGCGAAGAACACGTAGCTCACGACCCCGACTATTACAATTTCAATCACCTTGCCACGAATGTAATTGAAGATCTGCTGATTCATCTCGAACCAAACCTTACGGGCCAGCTCACGATTGCTGGGGAAAAAACGCTTACTGCCGCGGATCAGTTCATCTTTATCCTTGAGGAAGAAGAACACCAGCAAAGGCACCAGGATGGCGTAAACCATCAATACCAGCAAGGATGCCGAATAGCCAAGGAGCTGAGTGGCAATATCCAAGAGATGCTGGGTATCGAGCAATTTTTTGAGTTCGGACACCATGGTATCTAGCTGATCTGTTGAGATAAACTGCGGATATTGTTGCGCCTGCTCCTGCAAAAGGATTATTCCTTTGTCGAGCATATTGGGCAGGTCGCTAAGCAGTGCAGCCCCTTGGCGCCAGATGCTGGGGATCAAGCCGAATGACAACAAGATCATCAAGCCGATAAAGAGGATCAGCACCAAAGAGGCTGCTGCAGTGCGGCTTACCCCTATCCTCGCCATCTGTGCCACCGGCCATTCCAGCAAAAAGGCCAATACCAGAGCGACCAGCAGCGGCATCAACAAACCACCGGCAAAGTAAATGGTCAAGGCGATGCCAAGCAGAATAAACAATAGTGTCAGAGCCTGAGGATCACTGAAGCGGGCCTGGTACCAACGACTCAAATAGCTAAACATCCGGGATTCCTGTGCTGATGATGGCTACGCCATCTTGATTATCGCTTCGTCAAGAAGCTGTCTAGTTAGATTCTGCGCTTCTACCCTGTTGGGTAACTGAGACATGTAAACGCAAAACGGCCGACTCATCGGACGCTATCCGACAATCATAACCCTGTTTTTTGGCGAAACGGGGAACATCCTGCCGCGATCCTGGGTCTGAAAGCAAGAGACACAGAGTTTCACCGGGCAGCAAACGTTTCATCGCCATCTTGGCCTTGACCAGGGCTTCGGGACATCGACTCTGAGTTAAATCAATTAAAACCATGATGAGCTTGCTAAACATAAACCTCGGCTATTATCCTAAGTTGCAACTGAAACCACAAGCCAGGCAGTTATGCATTAGTGGCATACAGGAAATTTAATCAGCTTGAGTACTTTGACTTTTTCCAAGTTCCGACAATCCATTCTGGCCGGTGCCACTACCCTTTTACTTGCCACCGCCAGCCATAGTTTCGCCAATAACGACCTGCCGGATCTCGGTACCGCCGCCGTCAACACCTTCAGTCTCGAAAAAGAGATGGTCTATGGTGACGCCTATATGCGGGTCATTCGTTCCCAGGCGCCTGTGTTATCCGATCCTGTTTTGAGCCAATATGCCACAGAACTGGGTAACAAATTGGTGGCGCATGCCACCGGAGTCAAGACACCCTTCTACTTTTTCCTGCTGCGAAACGATGAAATCAACGCCTTTGCCTTTTTCGGCGGCCATGTGGCAATCCATACAGGCCTATTTCTCAACGCCGACAATGAAAGTGAATTGGCCTCGGTACTGGCGCACGAAATTACTCACGTAACCCAGAGGCACCTGGCGCGCTCACTCGAAGCCCAGGAGAAAGCCAGTCCGGCCACCATTGCCGGGCTGCTCGGCGCAATATTGCTGACCATAGCGGCGCCTCAGGCCGGGATGGCGGCACTGGCCACCACTCAGGCGCTGTCGACCCAGTCCAAAATAAACTATACCCGCTTGCATGAAAAAGAAGCCGACAGGATAGGCATGCAAATTCTGGTGGAATCAGGTTTTGATCCCAACGCCTCGGCCAACTTCTTCGGCAAACTGGCGGCCCGTTACCGTTTTACCTCCAAGCCGCCGCAAATGCTGCTGACTCACCCCCTGCCCGAGTCGCGGATCACCGATGCCCGTAACCGCGCGGCTCAGTATCCACACAGATATGTGGCAGACAACCTTAACTTCCACCTGGCCAAGGCCAGGATCCAGGTGCGCTTTTCCAGCTACAGCGACGATGCGGCTCTGTCACTTTTTGAAACCCAATTAGCCAAGCATAACTATGCTTTTAAAGATGCGGCCCTCTATGGTAAGGCATTGGCATTGTTTCGCCTCAAGGACTTCAAACAATCCGAGCAACTCATAGATCAATTGCTGGAAAAAGATCAGGACAACCTCTTCTATCTCGATACCAAAACCGACCTGCTGGTGGAGCGTAAAGATTATCAGGGCGCGATAAAGATGTTGGAAGCCCAGCGACGGCTCAAACCTACCTCCCAAGTGATCAACGCCAACCTGGCCAGCGTTTATCTCGAAAGTAAACAGCCAGAGCGGGCAATCCCGATCCTCGAGGACATGGCGTTTCTGGATAAGCAAAATCCCTTGCCCTATCAATTACTCACCGAAGCTTACAAACAAACCGGTAATAAGACGCTGGAACACTTTTCCAATGCGGAATCCATGGCTCTGCGGGCCAATTATAAGGGGGCTATCGATCAGCTCAACTTTGCCTACAAGGCCGCCGATGGTCAGCCATTGCAGATTGCCAGAATCGAGGCCAAGATACGCCAATTCCGAATCGCTGACAGGGCGCTGGACGAATTGAAGAAATAGTTTGCTTAAACTTTGATTATGCTGGTTTTCATTGGCCCATTCGCCGGGCCACTTTCCCCTGACGTCAGCGCAGATTTTTGCTATCATCGTCGCACTTTTCAGCCAAGGTAAAGAGAAAACCCATGACCCAGGTCACTATTTTCCATAATCCACGCTGCTCCAAGAGCCGTGAAACACTGGCACTACTGGAGTCCAAAGGCGTCGAAATCCAGATTGTCGAGTATCTGAAACAAGTACCCGATGCTGCCACAATCAGTGAGCTGTTGGCCAAACTGGGCATCAGTGCCCGTGAACTGATGCGCACCAAAGAAGAAGAATACAAGGCTCAGGGGTTGAATAATCCTGAGCTGACAGAAGCCCAGTTGATTGCCGCCATGGTAGCTACTCCCAAGTTGATAGAACGACCAATCGTGCTTGCCAAGGGTAAAGCCGCCATTGGCCGTCCACCGGAAAACGTGTTGGCGATCCTGTAAATGAGCAGTCATGCGCTATTACAAGTCTCACGCACGGGCTATCTGTTACTGACGGCCTTGTTGGCCTATGCCTTTATCGATAAGGGGCTCAACGGCGAATACTCACTGCTGTTTACCAGTCTTTGGCTGGTGCCCTTGCTGCTGCCGCTAGCGGGGATCCTCAAAGGCAACCCCTATACCTTTGCTTGGGCCAGCTTCATTCTCTGTCTCTATTTTTTGCACGGCTTGACCTTGCTCTATATAGCCCAGGGCAATGAATGGTGGTTTGCGCTGATTGAGAGTCTATTGATCGCATGCTTACTGATCAGCATGCCCTTCTACGCCCGCAAGCGCGGCCGCGAGTTGGGGCTTGGACTCAAGAAACGCACCAAGGACTGAAAGACTTCCCCCTGAAACAGTGACATCCAGGGGGATTTTTAATCCCTTGACATGGTTCAAAGAAAATCTCGCTATTCTCTACCCCAAAAGCTCAGAAAGAGTGCTGGAGACTACTGATATTATTGATAATAAAACAGGAAAGCTTTCCAAGATAATTAAAGGTTCAGATCACAAGATACAGTGCCTCCAAAAATCAATGCGGCTGAAAGCCGCAGCAATACAAGTGTGACAGGCACTCATAAGGTGATAAGCCTTGAAAGTGCCAGCTTAGAGCAATTTATTTACCAAAGGTTATTGCAGACCGGCCTCGAAAGTGAGGAAAATTTCACTGACTGTCTTATCCGCAAGACGAGTGTCGGCGTTAGGTTGCTCGAATGATGCATGCAACATATAGCGGCCGGCGCTGGGCAGTTCAAAACTCACTTTGCCTTCTTTGTCTGAGGTCAGCGTCAATTCCTGTTTCTGGTTACGATAAAGCGTGCCTTCCTTCACAATCGCAACTTCCACACCGGCAATCACTTTACCCTGGAAATAGAATTGCAGCTCAGTGGGTTCCTGCTCGACTATGTCAGCCGGATGGGTCAAGGGTTTGAGTTCCAGGTATTCCCCTTTCACTTCAAAAGCCTTGTCACTTGGCTTGTTGAGGGTGACATAGGACTCGACCCGAGAGAAATACAGCGCCCCTTCGAGATCGTACGCTCCTTTGGGCATCATCGCCTTGATGGTTTGCTTGTCGGTACGGCTACGGACGCTGTCTTGCTGGCCCTTGAGCTTATAGCGCGACATATATCTTGGCTGGGTCTCTTTCTCGAATCTGTAGGTGCCGTCTTCGGTCAGGCGATAGTCAAACACAGACTTACGGCTGCCGCGGTAGCTTGAGGATGGCCGCTCCTTGGTGCCGGACGGCGTGATGATTTGCACATCTTCAGAGCCAAAAGGTTTATCAAACAGGAAGACTTCATTACTGGCGCTGACATCTGAAGTGATCCACACACCTTTACCGGGATCGGCAGAGACATTGAACTGGCTGGGCAGTATAAATCTGTCATGGGCCTGCGCCGTTTGTGCCAACAGACAGGCCCCCAGGGCCAACAAGAGTTTGCTTGTTTTCATCATCTTTTACTCCACTAGGTATTGAAGGCTAATCGTGCCGGTTTCTATGGTGGGCGCTATTTCAGCTTTGAAGGGCTTGCCGTCGAGCTGAAATTTGTGTCGTACCAAATCCCGGCCGCCGTGCTCACGTACCACTTCCACCAGCAAGGTATATTTACCGTTGGCAACCTTAGCCCCTTGGTCATCTTTGAGGTCCCAGCTGATTGGATACTTGCCCGCAGGCCTTGTTGCCGATGCAATGGCATCGACAAAGTTCATGTCATCCCGCCCGGCCTTGCGCCACCAGCGACGAATGTCTTTCAGCCACTTGTATCCCTCGCCTTCCTGCATGACCCAAAGGCTCAAGGTTCGCACGCTCTGCCCTTTGGCATCTTCCACCCACACGGCTGTGTAAGGCCTGTGGTATTGGCCCGTGGTGATTTCCGGCAGTGTCAGATTAATCTCCAGCGAATCGGCATTGGCCTGCGCCAGAGTTAAGCTACTACTCAGTAATACCGCCAGAGACAGAGACAATCTGGTTTTCAAAGGTTTGCCATTCATACATTCTCCATTCACAACACACCAAAGGTGGGTACGAGTTCATGCTTTGCTATTTGTTACTTTGAACTCAAGGAACAAACAACAGATAAATAAGGGCACAGGCACTGCTGACACCGGCCATGGCCAGTAAGGATTTTTTCAATCTACGGCTCTGAGGCAACAGCAGGAAAGCGCCGGTCAGGGAAAACAGGATGATAAGAATTGAGCTGAGATCCAGTAGCCAAACCCACAAGGTGCCGCTGTTACGGCCCTTATGCAGATCATTGAGTACTGCGATAAGACCATAATCTATCTGCTCGATATAGGCTTTCCCGTCCAGCAGATCCAGGGTAATACTCTGATAGCGCCCAGGCCCCTTGTGCACCAGCGCCACTTCATCTTCACTGAACTCGGCGCTGTGACCATCCACTCCCCAGTGGCTACTGAGCCAATGCGCTGTGGCTTCGCGCCAATCCGGATCTTCACTATTCACCGGCAACAAAAATCCCGGCAGGACTTCTTCCGATGCCAGGCTTTCTCCACCCTGGCGGATAAACCAATCAGGATGATTGAGAGTGATGCCGGTAAAGGCAAAGAACAGCATCAACAGCAGCAGTGCCATGGAAACATAGATATGAACGATGCGGGCGAAATGGAGCGATGATTTGCTGACTCTGAACTTCAATTAAGGTTTCCACATGGTACAGGCCGCCGGTGGGCAACCTGTTAATTGACTGTTATTGGCCAATATTAAATAACAATCATTCTTACCTTAATGCTATTTACCTTATTTACACTCGCCAGCCGTTACCCAGTCAACATAGCAAACCCTTGCCTCTCCCAAGTCACTGAGGAAGTTGAGCCAGTATATTTGATGATCGGCCAGTTTATCGCCCGGGCCTTTGACTTCAAGCCAGCTGATACGCCCTTCGGCGTCAAATAACACAAGATCCGGATGGCCACTGCGGTAATGCTTGAGATCGCCAAGCATACATTCAAATACCTGAGCGAGCCTCGCGCCGGAAAGTGCCGCCAGCGTTAGCTCCAGCGCCTGTTTCGGCAGGTTTTCCCAGTAAACCCAATCGTTTGCCAGTCCTTGCTTTTGCTGAAAATGGCGCCAAATAACAGCGCCGGGCTCCCGAGCGATTTCATCAAGACGCGCCGTGATGGCCTCTTGACGCCGACTGACAAACTCCTCGGTGAACATATCCCGTGGGCTGCGCTGAAATGGATTATCGAATACCGCCTTAACGGGGGCAAAAATAATGTCCCAAAAGGCGAGTCCAAAGAGGCCACAAAGCAAGGCATTCTCGAGAAAAAACGCCCGGTAACCGAGCGCTTCAAAGTGCGCAGCGACACGCATTTCAACTCGTTCACCATTGGGAGTGAGTTGTAGAGTTATCGCTGGCGGCGCACCCAGTCTACCCGGCACATTTTCATTCAGCGCTTGCAGCCTTAACATCAAAGATTCAAGCGCCAAGGAATCAGGCGCTTCACCATGGCCTGATGGTGGGGCAAACTTGTTGTCTTTGCCATTTGGCAATTTTTTAAGCAGGCGTTTGCCAATGCGCTCAATGATTTGCCACTGACTCTCATTACCGGCAAGGTCGCAAAGATGCAGCAGCGCATGAGTCAGAGCCTGCCACTGAGCCTGTTTTTCCAGGCAGCGGCACAGGCGTTCCCTTGCCTGCCAATGTTCGCACTGCGAATAAACACTGATGGCAAGAGTGGTTTGCCCTTGCCTTTCGGCCTCGCGGCCTATCAGCGTCAGTAGTTTTTGCCGGCGCCGCTCGAGTAAGGGGTTAGCCTCGGGCATCGCTGAAACGGCGTTAAGCTGCTCAAGCAGTAATGGAATATCCAGCGGCTGTTTGGCAAGAATCGCCTCTTCTATCTGCTGACTCATATGGCCAAATGCCAACGCGACGTTAAGCTGCTCTGAGCTGTCATAGGCGCGGTGGGCCTTGTCCAGCACAGTGACTTCAAAGCGCTGCAAGCCCAGATCGCTGAGCACAAACTGGCTCAGATCCTGATAACGGTTGCCAAAATAGAGCAGCAATAGGCCATCGAGAAGCCTCTGGCATTTAAGCTCAAGCCATTCTATGCCCAGCTCCGAGTTCAGTTCGCCAATCAATAACTGTGAGTCTTCGGGCCCGAGCGCCAGCATGGTACGTTTCAGCGTCTCCTTTGAGGCACCATTTATGTTTTTACCTAGATGCTGCGCAATATCGACCAGCCCCCCAAGACTATTCTCGCCCTCCGAGGCTCGACTCTGTTGCAGTTTGAGAAGCGCCCGGCGCAGCTCTGTGAGGGTGACGCCTTTGAGCCAGGTTTCAGTATTTGGCAATGATGAAGTGCTGATGAGCTCCGCTTGCTCAAGCCCCTTTATCGCAGGCTCCAGAGCCCCTATTTCCGGGTAGTTAAGCTTATCGGTGCGAAACCACTCGCCCTTGCGGGACAAGAGACGCACCAGCAACATCCGCGAAGGCTTGGAGCAGGCAAGGTATGCCGCGCGTAACCTGGCAAGCTCGCTTGGCAAAATATCCAGATAGCGGCGGCTACCCTCCAGCAAGAGTTCAAAATTGCTCAGGTAATAATCGCTTGCAAGTTCAAGAGTGGCCGGTTTCACTAAGGTTTTTGCCGCTAAGGTTTCTACCATTAAGGAGCTTCATCTGATTTCACGGTTGTCAGTTCCTCTACCGGCATGGGGCGGGCGAAATAATATCCCTGCAGCAGGAATATACCGCGCTCTTTGAGGTATTCCACCTGCTCCGCGGTCTCCACTCCTTCGACTATCATCTCAAGCCCTGACTCCATACCAAAGGCGATAATGGCATCCAGCACACCACGCTTGAGGTCATTGGTGCCTATGGTATCGATAAACATCTTATCTATCTTGATGCTGTCGATCCCCAAGGTTTGAATATACTTAAAACCGCCATATCCGGTGCCGAAGTCATCAATTTTAAAGCTGTACCCCCTCTCTGTCAGCCTGGCGATTTCCTGCCTGGCAGCGTCAATGTCGGCAATAGGCAAACGTTCGGTGATCTCAAATTTAAGTCTGTCCGGCTCCGGCCAATTATGCTGTTGCAGCACGCGACTGACATGAGCCTCCTCAAGATGTTTTGCCACCAGGTTGATACTGACCCAAGTACCGCTCTCCAGCTTCGGCAGTTGTTGCAGTACCTGCTGCAGCAAAGATTCGGTAATGGGAATGATCAGGCCACAGGCTTCGGCATGCTCGACAAAGGCGGCCGGGGGAATAAACTCCTTGCCCTTCTTCCAGCGCACCAGGACTTCATAACCGACAATTTTGCCCTGATTAATATCGACTATGGGTTGATAGAAAGGGATAAACTCCTGCCGGGCAATTCCCCTTTGGATCATACTCTTGAGCGAACTGTGGTAGCTCAGATAGAGCCAATAAGCCCCGGCGAGCAGCATTCCGAGTAACACGCTCAAGGGTAAACCATAAACAAAGATCTTTTCTCTGGCATAATCATCGAGTTTCTTTCCAAACCAGAGTTTTTGTTCCACTTGATGCCGCTTGTCCATCACACTGAGAAAATGCACATGAGATTCTTTGGGTACCGAGCGATTGCCGCGCTCAAATACCAGCCCTTCGGAACCTGGGGCATGATGTAGAAACTCTATGTAAAAACAATCGCGGCAGGGAAGATTGATAATTTCACGGATCCAACTGCTGTCCAAAATCCAGTAAGCGGTATTGCCATTGCTTCTGAAATAAATCAAGAGTTCCTGCTCGGTGTCGAACATGGCGCCTGTAGTGGTAAGGCCAAAGCCCCGCCCTATGAAGGCCTCATCGGGAAGATCCGGCAATAGTAAATCCGAGCCGAGCGAACTGCAGCCCATGCCGGTTTTGGTTTTTATCCCCATCACCCGAAAATAGCGATTGTAATTTTCCGGTGATCGCAATAGTTTGGCGTCTTGCGGGCCACAATCAAAATGAAACTCTGGTACTTGGTGGAGAATAATGTCATTGATAGAGTGCTGTCTCTGGCTAAGGTACTCTTCCATGAGCTTGAACTGATTTTTGACTATTATAGAGGTCACTGGCCTTAGTAATAACTCCGCTGATAGCAGCAAGAGAACAACAGGTAACAGCAACAGTAACAAAACCCGTTTGTTCTCGGATACGGCCTTCATGATTATCGTCCTCGCAAAATGTTATCCACTTATACCCAGCCAGAGTGCCAGATACAATAACGCAGGTAGCAAATACTCTATTCTGCAGTATAAAACCGTTTGCAGTCAGAACCAGGGGAATTGCTCGATAAAACGTCGAGCCTAGTTTTCGTAAGTGACTGAAACTTAAAGATTGACTCTTGCTTCTATCTCAACCTTTGGTTATTTGGGGCGGAAAACTGAAAATTTCAACGATTAAGATTTAATTATTCGGAGCAGAAGAATGAATGAAAATGTCATCCAGGCAATCCTGGTGTTTGCTGCATTTGTGGTGGTCAGCCTGGTTATCGACCGTTTCCTGAAACAAGTGGCCGCCCGCTTTGACTCGGCAGCCAGCGAATCGTTTCGCTTGATCTCCAACTCCCAGCGCGTGGTACTGATATTTATCGGTGCCGTCTTGGCCTTATCCAAGTTGGGCTTTGATGTTGGCGCCTTGGTTGCCGGGCTCGGGCTCACGGGTTTTGCTCTGGGTTTTGCTCTCAAAGATGCCATATCCAACCTGATTGCCGGCATTATGATAGTGCTTTATAAGCCGATAAAACTTGGCAATAAAATCGATATTACCGGCTCCAAGGGGACTGTGGTGGATCTCAATCTGCGTTATATCACGGTAAAGGATGAAGGCGTGACGCATCTGGTTCCCAACTCTTTGTTCCTCAACAATAAAGTTTCCATTATTGATGAGGATAAGCAATGACGGCGCAGCTTTGGGATAAGGTTGCCAACCAGGTCAATCTCAATCTGGAAATCGATGTGCAGCGCTTCTGCCACTTGGTGAAACCCGATGCCAGAATACTGGAGTTTGGATGCGGTGTTGAGCTGCGCCGTTTTGACCTGCATGCCATCTGAAATGGCACAAAAAGCCGCCATATTGGAGCTTAAACGCGTGCTTAAGCCGGGTGGTTTGTTCCACCTGACTGAGTTTTGCGCCCCCATGGCGAAATGTTTCACCTCAGGGCTGGGCACGCCTATGTGTTACCACACGCCCATGCAATTGCAGGAGCTGCTGGAAGACTTTGTCGACCTGAAAGATGAAGTCACAGCCTGTAGAACTTTGGCCGACGATACGGCTCAGAGCTATCGAGCCTTTGCCAGAAAACCGCCGCAGGCTTTAGCTTAATTACGATAAATAGTCTGGATCAGATGAAAACCGAACTGGGTTTTGACCGGACCATGTACTTCCAGCACCGGCTTTTTGAACACCACTTGATCGAAGGCCTTGACCATCTGCCCCGGACCAAACTCCCCGAGATCGCCACCGCGTTTTTTTGAGGGGCACTGAGAATATTGTTTCGCCAGCTTGCCAAAGTCTTCCCCTTTGGCGATCCGGGCCTTGAGTTTTTCCGCTTCTTCACGGGTTTTAACCAAAATGTGTCGGGCACAAGCTCGGGCCATGTTGTTGTTTCTCCTGAGTCATCTTCGTTCGCTAACCAATAACAGGCGATTTTACCATAATCTTGAATCCTCCCCCCCATTCGACATGAAACAAGCTGCGCAATTTTGACCTTATTTGCCTTGGGGCAAACTTTAACCAAACCTATGTCAGAGCTTCAAATAGGTTCTGCCACCACTCTCCTACTACATAGTTTGCAACAAAATTCCCATTCTCCCGGACTATTGGTGACCCTACTGGCCCGTGCTATAGTACCCAATAGTTACAACCATTTTTATATAAAACAACAACAAACAATAACAAGCAGTCAACCAAGTGGAGTCGTGCCATGAAGATACTGTCTTACCTCCCTTTAAGCTGTACCCTCTTACTCACCGCCTGTGGCGGTGGTGGCAACGATGATAGTGGTGACCTTATCCCTCCTGTCGTTACTCCACCTCCGGCCTTGTCGCGCTGTGAGCAACAAAGTGAATTCAACAATCAAACAACGGCATCGGGTCTGGTTTTTAAGTTGCAAAGCCACTACTTAGCCGGCCAGCAAAGTAGTGTTATTGCCACTCTGGGCACGCTTAACAGCCGAAATATGCTGTTCCAATGGCAGCAATTGTCAGGGCCCAGTGTCGATATAGCCATTAATGACAGCCCAGTGCTGGCGTTTGTGCCGCCAGAAAGCGGTGACTACCGCTTTCAGTTGAATGTCAGCGGCAATGATCTCAGCTTGCAAGAGACTGTCAGCCTGACAGTGGCAGTGGGAAATGGCCTTAACATTCGCCAGGATCATCAGGTGGTAGAGGGCAACAATGTCAGCGTACGACTGGATAGAGTCAATGGCGCTGCGGCAAACAACATCAACTGGTGTATTGCTGCCGGGCCTGAACTTAATCTGGACTTGTCCAACCTTGAACGTCCTTTATTTGTCGCCCCCGGGGTTAGCCAGGATACGGGGGTGATCTTGAGAGCCAGCGCCAATGTTAATGGCGAGATCTTAAGCGATGAAGTCAGCATACTGATAACGGATGAAGCGCAAATTACCTCAGAGTACTTTGATGCGCCAGTTGCTCGCACTCATGCCTACAGGCGTAACTCACCTTATGCCGATGTACTAAAACGCTGCACTTATTCCAATCAGTTAAGCGCTTGCCAGCTCAACACCTTACCTTTGATTGGACAAGGCGCCGGCGGTATCAGTGATAAAGAAGCGATAATGGACCGGGTACTGGTATCCCACGACTGGATGGGGCGTAATTTTGAAGCCTTTATCGAACAGATGGACACTCATGGTGACTTTGCCACTTTATTGCAATCTGTCACCGCCGTGGTGATAAGCTACGATATCCGTCCTTCCTTTTACTGGGTGGTTACCGGCGCCATTTACCTGGATCCGGAAGACCTTTGGCTGACGGCAACCGAGCGCGATAGTATCAATGAAGCGCCGGACTATCGTGCCGGTTTCGGTAATGAGCTGCAGTTCCTGATCCCCTGGCGTTATGTCAAAGACAACGATTATGCCTCTATCTACCGTGATCGCAGCCAGCGCAGCAACCGCCCTATCAGCGAGTTGACAACCGATCTCTCCTCGCTTCTATACCACGAGTTGGCCCATGCCAATGACTTTTTCCCGCGCAGTGTTCATTCAAGCCTTGAGGGGCCGACTTTGTTGGACGACTTTTACCGGCGCACGACGCAAAAAGCCTTGATATCGGATCAACTCAGCAACGCCTATCCGCTGAATAGCACAGAAATGAGTGCCCTGGCCAGCGTAAGCTTTATGGGTGAAACCGCCACAGCCACCCAAAAGGCATACTCGCCCGGGGATGTCAGCAGCTTCTTCTCTGCCGACAGAGCCAATGATTTTTACAACTACAGCACCTCTAGAGAAGACGCCGCCATGCTGTTTGAAGAAGCCATGATGAGCTATCGCCTTGGGGTACAGCGGGATGTGGCAGTCACAGATAAACCCGTAACCGTGACCGCAAACAGCATCATTGTTGACTGGGGCCAACGGGGACGTATCGGCGCCATTGAACTTAGAAACCGCACAAGCTTGGTGCTGAATGAGATGATGCCTGAGCTTAATAATCAGCTGCTGCTGGATAGTTTGCCGGCGCCGCTGCAGATGCAGCCAGGCCTGAGCTGGGCCGCCAACCTCGGCATATCAGCCACGCCAATGGCGCCGAAGAGCAATATCCAGCATCAGCAACAGAGTGAACAGACTCAAGTGCCGCTGCGTTTGAGTGGCGATCGTCACAGAACTCCTGTGGGGATAAACAGACCCTGACTGTTATTTTGGTTTGTCATTGTAAAAAAAGCGCTGCTCTAGGGCAGCGCTGCTTTTACTATCTTTAGCGAACTAAGGACTAAAGCCGTAGCATCTCTTTGATAAAGGGAATGGTCAACTTACGTTGATGAACCATAGAAGCCTTGTCCAGCCTGTCCAGCACATCGAACAAGGTTCGTAAGTCTCTGGCCAAACGATTCAGCAGAAAGCGGCCTACATCTTCTGGTAACTGCAGGCCACGCATTGCAGCTCGGCGCTGCAATGCCACCAACTTTTCTTCATCGGCCATGGGCTGGAGTTGATAATTGAGTCCCCACTGCATCCTTGAGACCAGATCCGGTAAGGCAAAACCGGCATCTATGGGCGCAGCACTGCCACTGACCACCAGAGCGCAATGTTTCTGTTCGGCTACCCGGTTATAAAGATCGAATATCGCCTCTTCCCATAAAGGATGACCGGCTATGGCATCGACATCATCGATACAAACCAGATCGAGTTGCTCCAACCCTTCGAGTAAAGCGGTGGAGATACTAGCATGAATACCCAGAGGAATGTAAAAACTGCTGCGTTCCAATTCATTAGCGTGGGCACAGGCGGCGTGCATCAAATGGGTTCTTCCCGATTTTACCGGTCCCCATAAATAAACAGCCCCCTGGCTGTGGCCTTCAGCACAGGCCCTCAGGGTCTGGATAAGTTCATCGTTTCCTGCCGCAGGATAGTAACTGTTAAAAGTCTCATCGTCCGGCAAGTGAACGGGCAGTGAAAGTTGCAAGGGTGAGTTTTGTGTCACTCAGGGTCGTTCCCAATCGCGGTCAATCAAAAAATGCGGGCGCCAAGTCTAGCATGACTGGCGCCGCGGTTAAAACCTCAACGGCTGTGCCACTGGTAAGGACCTAGGGGCTGGCTCACATTCTCGTTGAATTCTGTGTTCTCGGTTGCTTGAGGCAATGAGTTAAAACCATCGTAGCCCTGGCCGTCGGCGACATCTTGAAAACCGCTCTGTGCCGCAGATAAGCGAGGCTCCAAACGCAACAGGTTTTTCAAGTCATCTTCCGAGCCAAAGAGTTGCACCTTAAAAGTAGCGCTATCCCCCTGCAGAGTGCTAAGGCTTGCTTCACGCACCGCGCTGAGTTGATTGAGAAATGCCTCAATTTCCACCAACTGCTTCATCTGGCTGATGCCGGTAAAACGTACCTTGCTCAGTAAACCATCCCCCGAGTCGGCTATGGCGTAACGGGAAACAAAGTAATCGGACAGTGACAACATCATCTCGGCCACAGCCTCGTCTTTACTGGCAGCTTGTCCCTGACGATTGAGCAGAGGTTGGCCAAAGGACTGACTGATATCTGTCTTGGGATAAAGTACTAGCTGATAGTTGAATTCACTGCCATTTGCCTCAAGTGCGCCCATCGCAAAGAAGTCAGCCTGATAGCGAGCGGAGGCCGTAGCAACAGTATCGGCAAACAAACCGCGCACGTCATTGACATTGATACGCATCAAATCATCAAGATCCATCAAAGGAAACATCAGCGGCACACCACGTTCCATTGAGGCATCGGCAAACGCCTTGCGCTCTTCAGCGCTTGAGTCATCACTTAGGATAACCCTTTCATTGTTGATATCCGTACTAAGCCAAAACAGAGTTAAAGGGCGCTGTTTGCCCCATACAGGCAAGCCTGCGTTACGCAACATGTCGACTATCTTACGGTGATCGAAATTGGCTTTTAGCTTGAGCCCTTCATCGGTATCAAGATAACCAAATTGACTGACCAGGGCATTGGCATTGGCAAGTTTGGCTTGGATCTCAGGACTTTCGAGAGCGCTGCGTGAGCCGGAATTTTTTAAAATAACATCTTCCAATGCCTTCTTGAGCCCCTTGCTCTTCTCGGCACTGGATCTAGACCCAACGGCTACAGTAGCTTCATCCAGCTGTTTAACCTCTACAGCCTGAACCAAAGTTGTGGCGCAGAACAGGGAAAGAAAAACAACTGGCTTTACAAATGAATTCAGCATCTTTGCGACGGTAAAAAATGGTCGGAATGGCAAAAGTGTATCATATATGCCCCACTTGGCGAGCCGATGGAGATGAAAAACCTGCCTCTTGGTTCATCTCGGGTTCAGCTGCGGAAATTGTGAAAAATTTGATCTGAAACGGCAAATAGCCCCCCACACATTGTGGCCATCTGGTAATATTGGCCGGTTTAACCACAATACGGATAAAAAAATGAAATACCTTGCCCGTCCTCTGCAAGGCGCACAAATGTTGTTTGTCGCTTTCGGAGCCCTGGTGCTGATGCCGTTGCTCACCGGCCTCGATACCAGCGTAGCCCTGTTTACCGCCGGATTCGGCACCCTGTTATTCCAACTGATCACCAAACGTCAAATCCCTGTTTTCCTCGCGTCGTCTTTTGCTTTTATTCCACCTGTTATGTATGGCGTCCAAACTTGGGGCATCCCAGCCACCATGGGCGGATTGATGGCAGCCGGCTGTGTTTACCTAATATTGGCCTCTGTGGTAAAGCTGCGTGGTAGCGGCATTATAATGAGGCTTCTGCCCCCTGTAGTGGTGGGGCCGGTTATTATCATCATAGGTCTCGGCCTGGCACCAGTTGCGGTGAATATGGCGCTTGGTAAAAGCGGAGATGGCAGCCAAGTAATTGTTGCCCAAGATACCGCGCTGTTTGTTTCTTTGGCATCACTCCTGACTACCATAGCCGTGGCCATCTTTGCCAAGGGACTGCTGAGGCTGATGCCAATCCTGGCCGGCATTGTCGTCGGTTACAGCTTGAGTCTGTATTACGGCATAGTGGACTTCAATGTTGTACACGAAGCCGCCTGGCTGGCCATGCCTAACTTCGTCGCTCCCGAATTTAACTGGCACGCCATAGCCTTCATGATCCCGGTTGCCATCGCCCCTGCGGTGGAGCACATAGGGGATATTCTGGCTATCTCCAATGTTACCGGTAAAGATTACCTGAAAAAGCCCGGCTTACATCGCACTCTAGCAGGTGACGGTGTTGCCACTATAGCAGCTACCGCCTTTGGCGGCCCACCCAACACCACTTATTCTGAGGTCACTGGCGCAGTAACCCTGACGCGCAACTTCGATCCTAGAATTATGACCTGGACAGCCATTACTGCTATTTTGCTGGCCTTCGTCGGCAAGCTGGGTGCTCTGATGCAGACCATTCCGGTACCTGTAATGGGAGGTATCATGTGTCTGTTGTTCGGCTCTATCGCTGCAGTGGGCCTCAACTCACTAATCAAACACCAGGTGGATCTCAGTGAGCCTCGCAACCTTTCTATCGTTGGAGTGACACTGGTATTCGGTATCGGAGGTATGGCTTTCGGTATAGGTTCATTCAGCCTCACCGGCATCAGCCTTTGTGGTATCGTAGCCATATTGATGAACCTGTTGCTGCCAAACAGCAAGCCTCACACGAGCAAAACCGTTAACTCTGTAGCAGATGAAACCTAAACTGAGTACTTGCTGCGTTAAAACATATTAAGTAAAAAACCGATGCCATTGTCATCGGTTTTTTACTTCTAATCTGTCATTTCCCAATGGGGAGCATAAGAACACCTAACGAGCCTCACAGACTCGAATAAAAACCGTCTGGGATGTTCAGCAAACAAAAATCCCCAGGACATACCCGGGGATTTTAGATCCCTAGTTAAGGCTCAAGCCACTATGATAAAACCAACAAAAGTCAGTGCCGCTGCGATTAAAGCATAAGGCAGTTGAGTGACTGCGTGACTTACCAGGTTACAGCCGGAGCCTTGCGCCGCAAGGACGGTGGAATCTGAGTAGAAACACGCCTGACTACCAAAGGATGAAGCAGACAACAAGGCACCTATCACCAAGGGGATATCAGCACCAACAGATTGCGCCAGCGGCATTACAATAGGAATGGTTACCGCAAAGATTCCCCAACTGGAACCTGTGGCAAAGGCCAGAATCGCCATGGCTACAAACACCACTGCTGGCAAGAGCTTAGGTGTCATAAAGGGACTCAGGGAGTCAATGACATACTGGGGCAGCAGCAGTTGGTCGCAAACATCCTTGAATACAAAGGCGGCGATAACAGTGCCTATGGCCGGTAGCATGCTCTTGAAACCATCGATCATCTGATCCATCATCTCGGACAAGGGCATCAAACGCTGCACCGCGTAATATGGCAAGGTAATTACCAAGGTTGCCAACAAGCCTTTCCATACATCGATATCGAAGTAGACGGTAAAGCCAACCAACAGCAAAATAGGTATCAGGAAATTGTGTAATTGTCCTTGTTTATCGGCCTGCTCAAACTCCTCCTCCATCGCACGCACGGCATATTCATCCAAGGTCTGGACTTCATCAAAATTTGTTTGCTCTTTAGCCGGACTACCGGCAGCCGCAGCAAGCTGTGCTTTTTTCATTGGCCCTATAGCCGGAACTATGCCGAGAATAACCAACAGCACCATGGCAACCGCCAACCAGGCGTAAAACATATAAGGGATCGCCTGCATATAGATTTGGATCCCCTCACCTTCGGCGGCCACACCGTTGTTGACCAAGAGCCCGCCAAAAAATACTGCCCAAGTGGATAGCGGCACCAACACGCACACTGGCGCAGCGGTAGAGTCGACCACATAGGCAAGCATCTCACGGGAGATCTTGAACCTGTCGGTGACCCGCTTCATGGTTTCGCCGACCGTGAGTGCATTCAGGTAATCATCAATGAAGATAACCAGGCCGAGTACAAAGGTCATCAGCAGAGATGAGCGTGGCCCCTTGGCGAGTTTGAGCGCTTTACGGCCAAAGGCCAAGGCGCCGCCGGTGCGCACCAATAAGGCAATCAGGGCACCGAAACTGCCACACACCAGGATTAACCAACCTATGGTCTCATCGGCCATCACTTTGAGTGAAATATCAGCGAAGTTATTCAGTACCTGGCTGGGATCCAAAAGTAGCAGACCACTGACAGCGCCTATGATCAATGCCAGGATGGGACGACGCAGCCAAATGGCCAGCACCAATACAACAATGGGGGGAACAAGACTTAACGCTGTCGGCTCAGACATGCACTTAGGTCCTCAAAAAGATGGCCTTACGGCCCTATAAAGTCATGTGGGGTGTTGAGACACCGCCAAAACAACTGCTTTATTTACGGCTTTCCGCCAGACGGACAGTAACAACTGGTCGCTTTTGTTGGAGCCTTGCTAAAAACATCGCGCAGAAAATAATGCTCAACTGCTTATGAGTCAACCATAATCTGAGTCAGTCAGCGCAAATTTTGACCTTACAGGCAATTATCGAAAAATTTCTATATGATTCAATAGCTTTTACATGCACATTTTAAGCGCTTTTAGCGTTATTGACATATAAGCATTCAGTTAAACTGCCTTTTTATTTTAAATAATATCGAATCAGTTTTGTGTTAATCACCAGTTTCTTGATGATTGTGCAGTTTTAAATGCTGATTCATAACCAAAATATGGCTATATCATCTATTATTTGGTGTGTTATTTGCCGTTAAAAGATAAAGATTCTGTTAAAAGCGAAAAAATATGACTCCCCCCCCTTTCTAAGATGCTTTAAATTAGGTATCGTGCCGAAGGTTAAACTCTTTCATATCAGCCAGTTTCGAGGTAGTAATGCGGCCAATCATCAAATCCAATAAGCTCGACAGTGTTTGTTACGATATTCGAGGACCGGTACATAAAGAAGCACGTCGATTGGAAGATGAAGGCCATCGTATTCTTAAGCTCAATATAGGTAACCCGGCCCCCTTTGGCTTTGAAGCCCCGGAAGAGATAGTTCGTGACGTGATCCTCAACCTGCCATCGGCCCAAGGGTATTGTGAGTCCAAAGGTTTGTTCTCTGCCCGCAAGGCGATTGTGCAGCATTACCAGTCCCAGGGGATCTTCGGTGTCGATATCGAAGATATCTATATAGGTAATGGCGTTTCCGAATTGATTGTGATGGCCATGCAGGGGCTACTCAATACCGATGATGAGGTGTTGGTTCCCTCCCCTGACTATCCACTGTGGACCGCGGCGGTTAACCTGGCCGGCGGCAAGGCACGCCATTATCGCTGCGATGAATCAGCCGACTGGTTTCCCGATCTTGAGGATATCAAGAGCAAGATTGGCCCAAGAACCCGAAGTATAGTGATCATCAACCCCAACAATCCAACCGGTGCCGTATACAGCCGTGAGCTGTTGTTGGAGATTGTTGAACTGTGCCGGCAACACTCCATCATACTGTTTGCCGATGAGATCTATGACAAAATTCTTTACGATGGCGCTGTGCATATCCCGGCCTGTAGTCTGTCGGATGATATTCTCACCGTGACGTTTAATGGCCTTTCCAAAGCCTATAGAGCCGCCGGTTTCCGGGTCGGTTGGATGATGCTGTCCGGTAATCTCAAAGCAGCGCACAGCTATATTGAGGGGCTGGAGATGCTCTCCTCTATGCGCCTTTGCGCCAATGTGCCCAATCAGCATGCGATTCAAACCGCGTTGGGCGGTTATCAAAGTATCAATGAGCTTACCGCCATCGATGGTCGCCTGACCCAGCAGCGGGATATCTGTTATGAGCTGCTCAATCAAATTCCCGGCGTGAGTGTGGTGAAACCCAAGGGCGCCATGTATGCATTTCCCCGTCTCGACAGCAAGCGTTTCGGCCTCAGGGACGATGAGCGCCTGGTGCTGGATCTACTGAAAGAGAAGAAAATTCTCTTGGTACAGGGCACGGCTTTTAACTGGCCGGAGCCGGATCACCTGCGAGTGGTGTTCCTGCCTCATAAGGAAGACTTACAGCGGGCCCTGCTCGCCTTCGGTGACTTCCTCGAGTACTACCGTCAATAACACAATGCCAGCCGCCCGTCGAGGCGGCTTTTTTATCCTCGCCCGGCACTGACAGCCTTTAACCACTGAGGTAAAGTAAGAGAAACGCGCAAAAAACTTTGGGAAGTTGTATGAGTCACCTTTTTGCCCACCTGGCCAGGATGAAGTTAATTCAGCGTTGGCCTTTAATGTATAACGTCCGCACCGAGAATGTGCAGGAACACTCATTGCAGGTTGCCATGGTGGCCCATGCGCTGGCCATCATCAGTAACCGTAAGTTCAATGGCCAATATTCGCCCGATCGCGCCGCCACCCTGGCTATCTTTCACGATGCCGGCGAAATACTTACCGGCGATCTGCCCACCCCGGTCAAATACTTCAATGCCGAGATAGAGGCCGAATACAAGAAGATTGAAGCTATAGCCGAAGCCAGACTGCTGGAGATGGTGCCTGAAGAGTTTCGTGACGACTACCGAGCGCTGTTTATCAGTGATAGCGCCGAGCTCAGCCATCGCAAGTTGGTCAAGTCCGCCGATACTCTGTGCGCTTATCTTAAGTGTCTCGAAGAAAAGCGTGCCGGCAACAACGAGTTCAACAGTGCCCGCAAGCGACTCGAAACCATGCTGGATGCCAACCCAGACCCGGCAGTGACGTATTTTCGCGAGCATTTTATTCCCAGTTTCACCCTGGATCTGGATGAAATCAATCAACTGCTCTAGCAGGAGAGATTATGAGCCAAGCCCACTGGCAAGCCAGGCGCGAGCCCAACAACAGTCAGCGCCGCGACGATAATCGCAGTCCCTATCAGAGAGACAGAGCCAGAATTCTGCACTCCGCCGCCTTTCGGCGCTTACAGGCCAAGACTCAGGTGCTTGGAGTGGGCATGAACGACTTTTACCGCACCCGCCTGACCCACTCTCTGGAAGTCTCACAAATAGGTACGGGCATAGCCGCCCAGTTGAAGCAGCGCTATCCCGAAATGGCCTTTTTGCTCGACTCCATGAGTCTGCTCGAAGCCCTGTGCCTGGCCCATGATATCGGCCACCCACCCTACGGCCATGGTGGCGAGGTGGCACTCAACTACATGATGCGTGAGCACGGCGGCTTTGAAGGCAATGGCCAGACCTTCAGAATCCTTACCCGGCTTGAACCCTATACCGAACACTTTGGCATGAACCTGACCCGCCGCACCCTACTCGGTGTACTCAAATACCCGGCGCCGGTACGCACACTGAAAGTGGATAGACCCCAGCCAGAATTGAGTCACTATCGTCAGCTAAGGCCGAGCCAATGGCCACCTGTCAAAGGGGTTTTCGATGACGATGAAGCTATCCTCGATTGGGTACTTGAGCCGCTGGACAGTAAAGACAAGCAAAGCTTTCTCAGCCATTATAGTCCGGGCGATGGGCTGCACCGCCGTACCCGTTACAAGTCATTCGACTGCACTATTATGGAGCTGGCTGATGATATCGCCTATGCGGTGCACGATCTCGAAGATGCCATAGTGATGGGAATTGTCACCGGCTCCAATTGGCAAGAGGATATGCATGCCCCGCTGCAAGCCATTGAAGATGAGTGGATCCAAAGCCAACTCGGAAATATTGAGCTCAAGCTGTTTTCCCGCAAACATCACTTGCGCAAGGATGCCATTGGGACTCTGGTAAATGCGCTGGTCACCGCCATCAGAATCGACCAGACCCCGGACTTTGCCGAACCCTTGCTCAGGTTTAACGCCAAGTTGGAACCGGCGTTTGCTGAGCTATTGGAGCTACTGAAGCAGTTTGTCCTTAAATATGTGGTGCGTAAGCCCGAGATCCAGATGCTGGAGTACAAGGGGCAGCAGATAGTGATGGAGCTGTTTGAAGCCTTTGCCTCGGATCCTCTGAGACTCCTGCCCCACAATACCCAATCACGCTGGCAACAGGCCAACAATAAAGGCGAAAACAGTCACAGAGTAATAGCAGATTATATCTCAGGTATGACTGATGAGTTTGCCGCCAGGTTACATCAACAACTGTTTAGCCCAAAGGGCGGTGCCATCATAGACTTGAGCCAGAATTATTGACCTCAGCATACAAGTGCCGATCAGTTAATAAGGGGCCAAAAAAGTTAAACTGTTAAAGGGACCCCATTCATTTATTTCACATGAGTGAAATGCTATTTACACAGGCTTTGCCATATCGTTGTAAAGGGGCGCCAATAACCCGAGCTCATCAAGGCAGGTATATAATAGCTGTTATTTTTTGATGATTTATACCAAGGGGAACATGGCGATAGTTTTACCATCATGAATCACTACATGATTGACCATGACCAACCACTATAGATGGCTGTATAGCTGCGCTGCTGCCTTTTACCTTGATGTATGAAAAAAGAGGTTACTTTTGTTGGGTAGCCATCTTAGAAAATATTCGGAATGCTAGCTGTGAAAATAAAAAAGAGGCCGCAAAATTGCTTGGCCTCTTTTTTAATATGGTACCCGAGGACGGACTTGAACCGTCACGCTGTTACCAGCGAGGGATTTTAAATCCCTTGTGTCTACCGATTCCACCACTCGGGCAAATTGTGCGACAAGGAGTATATCTCATCGTCGCTGAAGAGTGGAGGCGCGACCCGGAGTCGAACCGAGATCGACGGATTTGCAATCCGCAGCATAGCCATTCTGCCATCGCGCCCCAAGCCGTAAGGCTGGGATTGGAGCGACATATCGGGTTCGAACCGATGACCTGTACCTTGGCAAGGTACCGCTCTACCAACTGAGCTAATGTCGCATCACTTGTTTGCTTCATCATCCAAGCTGACGTTCAACAAAGGTACCGACCTTCTGTTTTATCAACTGAGTTAATGTCACATACCAGTTCCGCTATTCAAGCGGAAGCCAGAGCCTTATCCCCTGACTGCGGAATGGCATTCTACCGATTTAAGGGCGGGAGTCAATCGGCAAATAGGCATTTTTATGTCAAAACCGCTTGAATGCTGGCAATTTACTCAACCGGGAGCAGTTTCCAATCAAAATGATTAAAATGCAATCCGATTCAGTAGCTTGTCGACTCCCTTCCCTATCAAATGGCATCTTAAAAGTCGTTGTACAACGCCGCTATAAAAACACTTCCCAAACGGCCCCTGGTGAATCCAATAATATCCAGGCCTGGATATAACAAGGCCCGGTACTCAGACCGGGCCTTGGCTATTAAGAGTCGGAATTAATCTTCAGACAGCGGCAGAGACAAGTAGTTAAGACCTAACATCTTCTGCATTACACCCACCACCTGGCAGCTGTAACCAAACTCGTTGTCATACCATACATAGAGGATGGCACGTTTGCCATCGGCGATGGTGGCTTGAGAGTCGACCACACCAGCGTAGCGTGAGCCGACCAGGTCACAAGAAACGATTTCCGTAGACTCGGTGAAGTCCACCTGGTTTTGCAGCTCTGAATGCAGCGCGATATCACGCAGATAAGCGTTCATATCTTCTTTGCTGGTTTCAGCATTCAGGTTCAGACTGATGATGGCCATGGACACATTCGGAGTCGGTACCCGAATTGCGTTACCTGTCAGCTTACCGGAAAGTACCGGCAGCGCCTTGGCAACCGCTTTGGCGGCTCCGGTTTCAGTGATCACCATGTTCAGCGGTGCACTGCGGCCGCGACGATCGGCTTTGTGGTAGTTGTCAATCAGGTTCTGGTCATTGGTATAAGAGTGGATGGTTTCCACGTGACCATTTTCGATACCGTACTTGTCATTAACGGCCTTCAGTACAGGCGTAATGGCGTTGGTGGTACAGCTGGCGGCAGAAACAATAACATCTTCCGGCAGAATATCGCTGTCATTAACACCAAAGACTATGTTCTTGATACTGCCTTTGGCAGGTGCAGTGAGCAGAACTTTTGACGCACCTGGGCTCTTAAGGTGCAGACCCAAACCGTCTTCATCTTTCCAGATACCTGTGTTATCGACCACCAAGGCATCGGTAATACCGTACTTGGTGTAATCCACTTCATCGGGTGAGTTGGCGTAAATCACCTGAATATAAGTACCGTTGGCGATGATGGCATTGTTCTCTTCATCCACCTCGACAGAGCCGTTAAAAGGTCCGTGTACTGAATCACGGCGCAGCAGGCTGGCACGTTTTTCCAGGTCACCCTTACGGCCACCGCGCAGAACAATAGCGCGCAGGCGTAGCTTGTTGCTGCGGCCGGTTTTTTCAATCAACAAACGGGCCAGCAGACGACCGATACGACCAAAACCGTAGAGAACGACGTTGCGTGGCTCAACTTCATCTTTGCTTTCAATGGCACTGGCCAGCTCGCGGCTCATATAAGCCTCAATTTCGCTGCCATCGGTATGGTTACGCCAGTACTTAACGGCCAGTTTACCTATATCCACTTTGCACTGTTTGACATCCAGTTTGCTCAGGGCTTCTACGAAGGGGAAGCTCTCACGCAGGCGCAGCTTGTCGCCCACATGGCGACGAACCAGACGATGGGCCTTGATAATATCGATGGTGGAGGCGATCAGCAGGGGTTTACCATAAACCACCACTTCTACGCCCTGATTGCGATACAACTTGCCCAACAGGGGCTGCATGGCCTCTGCCAGTTCGAAGCGTTCTTGCCAACTTTGTAGGTGTTTATCAGCGCTCATTTACAGATCCTTTATCTCACTTTTCCACTTAAATTAACGGGAAAGGTTTGAGTAACAAAAAGAAAAGACCAATAATCATATTTATGACAGCTAACCTGCCCCTCTTTGGTCGGCGCTATTGTAATGAAAACTGCAGCTTCAAGCTAGTAGCAGATTTTCGCTAAATCTCTAATTAAATTACAGATTTAACCATGTGGAGCGTATTTTGACGCGTAATCTAGTAATAATTACATCATTTATCCTTATAGCTTGGGTTAGTGGCTGTGATAACAGCGGTAACCCTGCCACTATTTGTAAGAATAATCCTGAACTTTGTGACGATTTGCATAAGGATAGCTGGTGCCGACGGGAAAAAAACAGTCTGATTATTCAGCGCTACCAGGTAAAAACCACATCGGAACCCTCAGGCAAGCAAATTTATCACTTGCTCGTTAACTTGGAAAATTACAACCGCTGCGTGGGGCTGGCGTCAGGAGTACAACATATTCTCAATCCAGAGCGCACCAATGACAGGGCCAGAGCCTATGGCTTGAGTGCGCAAAGTCTGTCTGAATTGCAAGCCTCCACCAAGGGCAGCAATGACATCTATATAGCCTTCTATCACTGGGCTCATTTGGGTGATGATGCGGCGCTCAAGATACTGCTGGAGGCGGAACAACAGCAACAGATAGATTCGCCCGAGATCCTTGCCGGGCTCGCGGGCTATTATCTCAAGTTTGATGCCATCAAAGCGAAACAACTCTATCTTAAAGTGTTTTCAAAAAGTACAGATAAGAACTTCGACTCCGATTGGTTGTTGGGGCTGGCAAGTGCTTCCCGGCAGTTGCAGGATATGGAGCAGGCCTATCTGCTCTCGAGAGCCAATTTGCTTTTGACCGACAACCCGGTCGATGAGGCCCAGCTCAAGGCCATGATAGGCAACAACAGTCAGTTAAGTACACACTTGGATGAACAGGCAAGCAATTTGGCCGAGGCTCTGAAAACTGGGAATTATCTTGAGAGTGACTGGCCCAAACGCCTGCAAGGTAATGCGGGGAAACAAGTTGATACTGAGGCGGGAGCAGCACAAGCCGCAAATAGTAAAACCACTGATAGCAGCAAGCTTGAGAAAAGCGCCGAAGCGGCCAAACAAAACTGATGATGTACTCTCCGGGCGGCAAATTACTTGCCAGTTTGTAATTTACGCCTGTCGGTCGCACAATTAAAGCATTGTTTCGCGACCGCTGTAATAAAAACACCTAATTTGTTAACGGAATAGCCAGTTGCAGCGTGATTTAACTTGACGACCCGCGACATTTTTGTAATTTTACTACCAATTACTGTTTTTACATTCACCAGAGGGATATGAGATGACTATCCGCGTAGCAATTAACGGTTATGGCCGTATCGGACGCAATGTTCTGCGAGCTCTATACGAGAGCGAGAAAGACTATCCAATTAAAATCGTTGCCATCAACGATCTCGGAGACGCTTCCATCAATGCTCACCTGACCAAGTATGACTCTGTTCATGGCCGCTTCAACGCCAAAGTCGAACACGACGATGAAGCTATTTATGTCAACGGCGACAAGATCCCAACCTTCCAGGAACGCGATCCATCCAAGCTGCCATGGGCCGAGCTGCAGGTAGACGTAGTCTTCGAATGTACCGGTATTTTCACTTCCAAAGAAGCGGTACAACCGCACCTGGATGCAGGCGCCAAGAAGGTTATCATCTCAGCTCCCGGCAAGAATGTTGATGCCACCGTGGTATACGGGGTTAACAACCAGGAAATCACCAAAGAGATGACTGTTATCTCCAATGCTTCCTGTACCACTAACTGTCTGGCGCCTGTGGCCAAGCCGTTGAATGATGCCATCGGCATTGAGTCCGGCCTGATGACTACGATTCACGCCTACACCAATGACCAGCGTCTGTCTGATGTGTATCACAGCGATATGCGTCGTGCCCGCGCCGCGGCACTGTCGATGATCCCGACCAAAACAGGCGCAGCGGCGGCTGTTGGTTTGGTTGTACCAGAGCTTCAGGGCAAGTTCGACGGCCTGGCGGTTAGGGTTCCGACAGTCAACGTGTCTCTGGTTGATCTGTCCTTTATCGCTTCCCGCGACACCACAGTGGAGGAAGTTAACGCCATTATAGAAGCGGCAGCCAAGACTTCACCCATGAACGAAGTGCTGGCGGTAAACAAGGAACCTCTGGTTTCCATCGACTTCAACCACAACGCCTTCTCATCCAACTTCGACGCCACCCAGACTCGCGTCAAGGGACGTCTGGTGAAAGTCATGGCCTGGTATGACAACGAGTGGGGTTTCAGCAACCGTATGCTGGACAACGCCGTTGCCTTGATGACAGCCAAGTAATCCGAATTCAAAGCCAAACGCCTGCCAAGTGCAGGCGTTTTTTATGCCAGTTGTATACTGTCCTGCCAAGGCTTAGGTCTTTCTCAAGCGACCATGACCCGTTTTTATCCGTCCCTCAGCAGTGCTTTCACCCTATATCTCCCAGCTTCTTCATTGTCCTTGCAATATTTGATGTAAAGCAGCGGATTTCCATTTTAGATAAGCGCTCTCAAGCACATTTCACTTCCGGAAAATAAAGTCCCTACTTAGACTCAGGTTAAAAGCCATTTCAATTATTATGTTTGAAAGCCAATTCGGCCATTGCGCCGGTTAGCGCCTTTCCTTTAGCGGAGTCTCACTATGGACAATCAATTTCTCAGTCTTATTACCGATCCCTTGCTTGACCCCAAGCAAAAGACCCTGGCGCTGGCCGGTGCTGCCGATGCCAGTATTCCCTATCTTCCGCGCAGTGAAGCACTGACCCAAGCCATGGATAAAGGCGTTATCTGCGATATGTTTGAGGGCCATGCCCCATTCAAACCCAGATATGTTTTGCCCGATTACCAACGTTTTCTCGAGCAAGGCTCCGAGTATCTGGAGTTGACACCGGCCGAAGATCTGGATGATGCCCTGATGAAGCTGATGGTGCTGTATCACCATGTGCCGTCAGTCACCAATATCCCGGTGTTTCTCGGCTATCTCGATAGTTTATTGTTGCCTTACTGCCAGGATGTCAGTGATGACGCCTTGTATCAGAAACTGAAACGCTTCTGGATCCAGTTGGATCGCACCCTGCCAGACGCCTTTATGCACGCCAACATAGGCCCAGAGGACAACCGTGTCTGCCGCACTATTTTGCGCATTGATGCCGAGCTCAAGCAGGTGGCCCCCAATCTAACCTTTATGTATGACCCCAAGCGCACGCCCAAAGCGCTGCTGCGACTGGCGACAGACAATATCATTGCCTGCAGTAAACCTCACATAGGCAACTGGCCGATACATGCCCAAACCTTTGCTTGTGCTCCCGGTGAGGCGCCAAATCAAACGTTTGGCATTGTCAGCTGTTATAACGCGCTCCCCACCCGAGGCGGCGCCAATACGCTGGTCAGACTTAACCTCAAAGCCGTCGCCGAAGAAGCCGGTACCCTGGAGGAAATGCTCGAGCGCACCCTGCCACATTACTGCAACCTGATGTATGAACTGATTGAGCTACGCTGTGAGTTTTTACACCATAGGTCCCATTTCTTCGACTCTTTCCTGGTAAAAGAAGGCCTCATTGACGAATCCCGCTTTGCGCCCATGTTCGGCGTTTATGCCATGGCCGAAGCCGTCAATCATCTGCAGCAGCTGGCTGGAATGAGTGGCGAATATGGTCACAGCGAGCAGGCCAATGCGCTCGGTTTAGCCATTACCCGCGCGCTCAGTGATAGAGTAACCACGACCCAAGTCAGTTTCGGCTTTAATGGCCGCGCCTTACTTCATGCCCAGGGGGGACTTTCCATCGACAAAGGCACCACTCCGGGAGTCAGAATCGCCTACGGCCACGAGCCGGATCCTGTCACTCATGTGTTGGCGCTGGCGCCGCAACACGCTTTCTATCCTTCCGGGATCAGCGAGATCCTGACTCTGGATGAAACCATCAAGGCCAATCCTGAAGCTCTGCTTGAGCTGTGTATCGGCGCGCTGGATACCGGCTTTCGTGAATTTACCGCCAATACCGCCGATACCGATCTGGTGCGCATCACAGGTTATATGGTGAAAAAGTCGCAGATCGCCAGTTACCGGCAACAAGGTTCACGTACCAACACCACCTTCCTGGGCACAGAGGCCAGTGAAACCACGGCCGTGACCCAAAGGGCACCGCGGGTAGTGAGCGCCGAGTTCCATGCCGCCGGCAAGTCCCAGGTGTAAGGGCGTAAGCTATGAAGAGTGCAGCCCCGGGAGTGTTTGATAGCCCGTTCAATCATTCTGAGCTTAATCGCTATAAACTGAATGGGTGTGAGTCGCATAGCCGTGAGTTAAGTCGCGGCGATACCGATGCTTCGGCATTGGCTATGGACTCCGAGGTTGCCAGTGCCGAAGTCGCCAGGGTACTGCCCTTCTCGACCGTAGATGGCCCGGGCAATCGCATGGTGTTTTTCCTTCAGGGTTGCAATTTTCGCTGCCCGGGTTGCCATAATCCGGAAACCATCACTCTGTGTAATGCCTGCCAAGAGTGTATTGCGCACTGCCCGGCAGGTGCCTTGAGCCTTAAATCAACTGCGACTGACACTCAAGCAGTTCCCAATAGCAAGGCGTCTCTCAGGCTTGCCTGGGATAGTACAAGCTGCATCGGCTGCGACACCTGTCTCGATGTTTGCCCTTCGAGCAGCCAGCCCAAGACCCAACGCCTGTCAGTCGGAAAAGCGTTGGCGCTGATTAAAAGGCAGAAAGCTTTTATCCGCGGTATCACCTTGAGTGGTGGAGAGGCCAGCTTGCAGCTGAAGTTCGTCAGTAACCTGTTTAAGGCCATTAAACAAAGCCCAGAGCTCAAACACCTGACTTGCCTTTTGGATACCAATGGCAGCCTGGGAGCAAGTGGTTGGCAACGTCTGCTTCCTTGGCTTGATGGCGCCATGGTTGACCTGAAAGCCTGGGATGAGCCGGCTCACCGACGACTGACAGGCCGTGGCAATATCAAGGTTAAGCAGAGCCTGCAACTGCTGGCCGAAGCAGGGAAACTGGCGGAAGTCAGGCTACTGGAAGTCCCCGGAACGAGTGATTATTGGCAGCACTTTAACGCTTTGGTGTCGTTTTTGCTCGACTTGCAACGCCGGCAAGCGCTGAAGGGGGAGCCGATGCGGCTACGCCTAAACGGTTACAATCATCATGGTGTCAAAGGCGAGGCCTTGCTCTGGCCCAAGGCAAGCCAACAGCAGATTGATGACCTGGCCAAGGCGCTCAGCCGTGCCGGCATAGCCAATATCAGTCTGCCACCGGTTAACCTAGGCTGATGGACTGCTTAAAGCCACTGAGTAGGGTCGCTTTTAGCCATTGCAGCGCCGGATCCCGGCTGCCACTTTGATGATGCACCATGCTATAGCCCACCTTGCCATAAGCAAATGGCAATGGCTTAACCACCATGCCGCTTGCCTGCGCCGCCATTGAAGCCCACAGCGCCGAGCAGGTAAACAGCAAGTCCGTGTGGCGGCAGAGACTGGCGGCGGCGCCGAAGTCGGCGACTTCCATCGCCAGAACTCGCCTGCGGCTCAATTGTGCCAATGACTGCTCGAAAAAGGGTTGCTGCAGATCGGCGTCCAAAATGCCCACATGGGCGAAGCTCATATAGGCATCCAGCGTCAGCTCTTTTGCCGCCAGCGGGTGCTCGGCTCGCATCAGACAACACATCTCGTCCTCGGCCAAGCGCTCCCAAATCAGTTCGTTGCGGCCAGTCGGCGGTTGTCCCAAGTCGTGAGGCAGAACCAACAAGTCCACCCGTCCTTCACACAGGGATTGAAACCCCGTGCTCTCTTTGGCATGCACTGCCAGTGTCATTCCCGGCGCCTGCTGCTGCACACGGGCGATAGCGCTCGCAAGCAGTTCGAAGCTGCTTTCCCTCAGCGCTAAATTCATCCGCCCTTGAAATCTTTCCGGGCGAAAGCCCTCTTCGGTAAACAGGTTATCCATCTCTCTGAGCATGGCGCTGATAACCGGCCCGAGTCGTTTGGCCTTGGCCGTCGGCAACAGCTGGTTACCCTGACGGTAGAAGAGCTCGTCGTCAAGGCAATCCCTGAGCTGGGAGAGTATTTTGCTGACCGCCGAAGGGCTCAAACACAGCCGCGCGGCCGCCTGGGTGACGCTTTGCTCTTCAAGCAGCTGTCTGAGCACCAGAAGATGACGGAAATTGATGCGGGATAAGCGGACGATATCACTCATTCTGGCTGTGCTTAACCTTGACTGGATTTAACCTTGACTGAATAAGCCAAGGTTAAACCATAACTGAATGAAGTTCTGCAATCATGCTCTCATTCGGCCAAGCGCTTGAGAAAAGCGCTATCAGAGAATACGCCGCAGCAGAAAGTCGGCCTTGAGTCTGCGAATGCGGTTCATGATTTTCTTTACTGGCTTGGGGTAACTCTGCAAGGTATCTATCTGGCTGTAATGATACAAACGCTGGCTGTGCAGCAGCAGATGTTGCTGCTCTTTGACAAAAGACTCGGCCAGCTCTTGTTTGTCATCATGCAGCAGCAAACCATTTTCCAGATCCAGAGCCCAGGCCCGCGGATTCAGATTGCTGCCGGTGAGCAGGTGTTTGCGACTATCCATGCTCACCCCTTTGAGGTGATAACTGTTGTTGTCATGCTTCCACAGATGGATATTGAGTAGTCCTTGATCCACCGCCCATTGCTGGCGTTTGACAAATTTACGCAGCGACTGCTCATAGAGGTACGGCAAGGCACCTATGGTGGAAAAATCCTGCTCCGGCGGGATATAAAAGTCATTGGCCGTCTTATCACCTACCAGAATATCCAGACGCTTGCCGTTGCGCAGGTGTTTAACCAACGCCCGCACCAAAGCATAGGGCGGGTTAAAATAGGGAGTGCAGATAAAGAGTGATTCCTTGGACTCTTCCACCATGGCGAGTACCGCCTTGTTGAGCGGATTACGTTTGCGTCCAAGGCCCAAAAGCGGCGTGACCCGCAATCCCTCTTTAACACCCTTAAATTGATAGCTTGCCGCCGACAGTCGCTGTTTAAAGCTTCGGACATCAATTTTTTCCGGCAGTACTTCCTCTTCTTCCGGACAGCTCAGGCAACTGACCGCTTTGTCGCTCAAAATGGCACTGTCAATCATCTCTCGCATGCTGGCAGCCAACTCGGCCGATTCCAGTAAGTGATAGCGATCGAAACGATATCTGTCTTTCTGCTGCAAATAGATATTATTGAGGCTGGCGCCACTGTATATCACGGCATCATCGACAATAAAGCCCTTGAGGTGCAACACTCCCATAAATTCGCGGGATTTCACCGGTACACCATAAATGTTGAAACGCTGCTGTGCTTGTGCCATCACCTGACGGTACATCAGGTTGTTGCCGCCATCACCCTTGTGGCCAATAAGGCCGCGGCGGGCACGGTGAAAATCCACCAACACCTTGATTTCGAGTTCGGGTCTGGCTGCTTTGGCCGCCAGCAGTTCGGCAAGAATTTCGCGTCCGGCCTCATCGTCTTCCAGATAGAGTGCCGCAATATAGATGGCCTCTTTGGCGTTACGGATCCGCTCAATCAAGGTCTGTTTGAAGTTACTTGGGGTCAGCAGCCAGTGCAATGCATCCGGCGCTATGGCAATTCCACCCAGCTTATCCAGCAAGGTATCCTCCTGTCACTGTATGTTCCGGCAATCCACTCGCTCCCTGTGTTTCCCGGCAAAATGTCCTTCCCCTGTGATGGCGTAATCAATAAAGATCCGCGGCGGGGCGAATAAGGCAATAGAAATTACCCACTTGTCTTCGCTCGGGCAAGCCTTTTCTAGTCAACAGTCGCTATTGGTTCACGATTTCGGCGCAATTTGTATCAAAAGCGGTGATTACGACACCACGCCATGAGTAAAACCGACCCAGATCACGCTTTTGTGATGGCAGCCCTGTTATCACAGCATTAGCCTTATACACTAAGATGCCCTTAACTCCTCACTCACTGAACTCAAACCTGGATGGCAATGAACAAACAATTCTGGTTGACGCTTATCGGCACCTTGCTCGCGGCCTGGGCCCTGTTTCACTTCAAAACCTATCTCGGCCCTTTGGTACTGCCGCTGTTTATCGGTTTGGTATTGATAGTCACACTTAAACTCTATGCTCTGATGGACAAGGACGACAGCTGAGGCTCTGCAGGTTATACTCTCAAAAGCATTCACGGAACCGGAGGCTTTTCCATGCCACAGCTGTCCCTGCAGGGCTTGGCACGTCCACTGTTATTATTGAGCGCCATGGCGCTGTCTTCCCCTTTGAAGGCCGATAATACCTCCCTTGATGATCTTTTGAATCTGATTACCCCGGCTTCATCGCAAACTGCCGTCTGGATAGAAGATCTGCAAAGCGGCGAGCAACTGCTGAGCCACAACAGCGAAACCCTGATGATCCCGGCCAGTACCCAAAAGCTGCTGACCGCGGTAACAGCCACCGAACTGCTGGGAGGAGAATTTCGCTATCACACCAGCATTCTCAGCACAGGTTCCCCCCAAAATGGCGTGCTTAAAGGCGATCTCTATCTGCTGTTCAGTGGCGATCCGACTCTCAAGCGCCAGGATTTAATCGAGCTGTTCAAGCGTGTCACCGAAGCGGGTATCAGCCAGGTGCAAGGCAATCTTATCTTGATAGGAGAAACCCATGAACAGCTCAGAGCACCCGGTTGGGTATGGGATGATTTGGGGATCTGTTACGCGGCGCCCGTCTCCAGCTATGTGATCAACCAAAACTGTGTTCATGGCAAACTCGAGCCCACACTCGCCTCGGACAAAGCCAAAATTTCCGCGCCGGTTTATCTGCCGGTCAAGCTAACCACCAACGCCATCTTCGACAAGGGCCACAAGCAGGGCTTTTGCGAACTGCAACTTGCTAGATTACCCGGTAACCACTTTCATTTCAGTGGCTGTTTCCCAGGTGCTCAGGTATTACCGCTGGCGCTGGCGGTCAACGACCCCGGCCAATATGCCATCGACAGCGTCGCCGGCATCATCAAGGGCAAGCTCAATATCAAAGGCAAGATACTGACTTCCAATCAGCTGCCTGCCAGCTCAAGGGTGGTGGCCAGTCATGCCTCAGATGCCCTGCCCGAGCTTTTGGAAACCATGCTGCTGGAATCTGACAACCTGATTGCCGACAGTCTGCTTAAACAGCTGGGTAAACACTATTATGGTGATGGCGCCAGTTTCAGTGCTGGTGCCAAGGCCATCAGGGAAGTGCTGGCGGAAAAAGGCATAGTGCTGGAAAGAGCCCAGTTGATAGATGGTTCAGGCCTATCTCGCTACAACCTACTCAATGCCCGGCAGTTGGCGCAGTTGCTGCGATTGATTGCCGATACCCCGGATTACCAGTGGTTGATGCACAAGCTGCCGGTTTCCGGCCACAGCGGCACCTTGAAGTACCGTAAGCATTATGCCAACAAACCGCTCAAGGGCAGAGTCTGGGCCAAAACAGGCAGCATGCAGGGTGTGGTGAATCTGGCCGGTTATGTTACCGATGACAGTGACAAGCAAGTGCCCAGATACCTGTTTGTGGTGCTGGAAAATGGTTTGAGCCCCCAGAGTAAGGAACTTGAAGCCGCGCCCTTTGCCACACTTTTGCTGCAAGGGCTGACAGATTACCGTGCAAACAGCCACGCAGAAGGCCAATTGGCGGCAAAAGAGCAAGACAAGCCCAAACCAACACAGCAGGAAAAAGCGCAGACAGAGCTTAATGTCAGCGCCCGTTAGTAGAGCAACGTCAAAGCTTGTACTTAGATAAAAACGGCAATAAAGCCATAAGAAAAGAGCCGCTTATAGCGGCTCTTTCGATTCAGCTTGAATACTTCTGTATTATCAGAACAGCTCGGGCGCAAGGGCCATCACACTATCATCACCACCGGCCAGCTGACTCAAGTGGAAATCAGCCTTGGCCAACAACTTGGCAAAGTAGAACTCCTTCAGTTGGCTCTTGACCTCGGCAAAGCCTGGTTCGAGCGCATCGGTTGCAGCGAGTGCCTTATCGGCCATCAACAGCCACAGGTAACCGTAGAGTATGTAACCAAAGGCATCCAAGGCTTCAACCGCCAAGGCGTTAATGAGCGCAGGCTTAGCGCCTTTTTGCTCGTTAATGGCGGCAATCGCACTGGCAAACTGGTCGAAAAGGCTTTCAACGCGCTGTTTCTGCTCATTTGATACTTGTTCAAAAGTCGCCATATCGGCCTTGATATCGGCGATAAACTCATTCAAGGTCGCCAGGCGGTCACCAGTGAGCTTACGCCCCAAAAAGTCGATGGCCTGAATACCATTGGTGCCTTCATAAATCTGGGCGATACGGGTATCACGCACTAACTGCTCTATGCCGGTCTCTCGAATATAGCCGTGACCACCGAATACCTGCTGCGCCAATATGGTGGCATCCAGACCGCGATCAGTCAGGAACGCCTTGGCGACTGGGGTCAAGAGACCCACATAACGACTGGCTTTGGCTTTAACCGCTTCATCTTCAGCAAACTTGGCCAGATCCAGCTGTTTACCTGTGAGCATGGCCAAGGCCCTGCCCGCTTCTGTCATGGCGCGGATATTCAGCAGCATGCGCCGCACGTCGCCGTGTACCAAAATAGGATCTGAATCGCTGCCGGTTGGTGAGCCGCCGGCAGCGACGCCCTGGAGGCGCTCTTTGGCATAATCGGCCGCCATCTGATAAGCACCTTGAGCACTACCAAGCCCCTGAATACCGATAGACAGACGTTCGTAGTTCATCATGGTGAACATGCACACCAGGCCACGGTTGGGCTCGCCGATAAGATAACCCTCGGCATCATCGAAATTCATCACACAAGTCGCCGAGCCCTTAAGGCCCATCTTGTGCTCTATGGCGCCGACAGTTACACCGTTGGCTTCGCCCAAACTGCCGTCATCGGCCACCTTAAGCTTAGGAACCAGGAACAGCGAGATGCCCTTACTGCCGCTGATCTTGGCCAGCACCAGGTGAACCAGGTTCTCGGTCAAGTCCTGATCGCCACCTGTGATGAAAATTTTTGAACCACTGATAAGGAAACTGCCACTGTCGGTCGGTTCGGCGCGAGTGCGGATATTACGCAAGTCCGAACCAGCCTGAGGCTCTGTCATATCCATGGCCCCAGCCCATTCACCGGAGTAGAGTTTAGGCAGATATTTAGCCTTGAGCTCCTCACTGCCGTGAGCGTGAATACACAGTGCAGCGCCTGAAGTCAGAGCGCTGTAAAGTGTAAAGGCGTTACAGGCGCTATAACCCATTTCATCGACCATAACACCGAGCATTTTCGGCATGCCCATACCACCCAGCTCAGGATCGCCGCACAGCCCTACCCAACCACCTGCTGCAAACTCGGCATAGGCCTCTTTGTAGCCATCGGGTGTAATCACCTTACCAGCCTCGAAACTGACTCCTTGCTCATCCCCATTGCGGTTTATAGGATGGATAAGGTCGCGACACAGTTTGGCTCCTTCTTCAAGGATGGCGCCGGCAGTATCAAGATCGACCATATCGGCCATTGCCGGTAATGAAGACCAGGTTTGTTCGGCATCAAAAACATGTTCAAGCAAGAAGCGCATGTCGGTTAACGGGGCTTGGTAGGGATTCATCTAAAGACTCTTAAACGTTGAATTTAAACACTTGTTTCAATCTAACTCAGTTAGCGCAGTAATACAATGCGCCAAAGGTAGAATTACCGAGGCGATATCCACAGAAATGAGGGTTTTATGGGTATAAACATATTCTGATTATCAAGTGCAACTCCCAAACCCAAAGCGGATATCACCTGCCGTTTTCTATCGGGCCACTCCACAGTCTCTCTTCAAGTATTGACAATCAAAACAGTCAGATAGAGTTTTGGGATCTATTCATATCCCTTTTCATGAAGATATTCTGCCAAAAGTTGCTCTGTTTGTTGCTGCTGGGTCGCTTGCCAGCCATCTTCGTGTATCGCCAAGGCTAAGGGACGCCTCGGCAACCAACCTTTACGTTCAAGCTCTGGGGTATCACTAAAGGCACTTACACGACCCAAACACAGATAGGCGATAATTCTTATCTGCTGCGGGATCCCCAAGGTCTCACGCAGCACTTCATCGTCGAGAATACTGACCCACCCCACCCCAAGACCTTCTGCTCTGGCAGCAAGCCACAGATTTTGCACGGCACAAACCGCACTGTAGTTGTCCATTTCCGGTTTGATGGTGCGCCCCAGCACCACTGGCCCAGTGCGGCTTGGATCGCAAGTTACGCAGATCCCCAAAGGTGCTTCAACAATACCTTCTAGTTTTAGTCGTTGATAATGGCGTCGTCTTTCACCATTGAACTGCTCGGCAGAACGCGCATTGGCGGCGTCAAACCCTTCTTTAATTGCCTGACGCTTGGCGTTACTGCGTACCAAAATAAAGTCCCAAGGTTGCATAAAGCCGACGCTGGGCGCATGGTGCGCGGCATCCAAGATCCGCTGTAAACTATCCTCGGCAACCGGTTTTGACAAAAATTGGCTACGTACGTCACGACGAGCAAATATCGCCTTATAGAGGGCTTCTCTTTCTTGCAGAGAAAACGCCTGTGCTTCGGAGGAAACGGTAAAATCAGACATGGTTCACCTCTTTGATGACTGCTGTGCCAGGACTATAGCAGGCATTTTACTGATTGGGCCAATCCGAGGTTCCGGGAATTGATGCCATATCACCAAGCACTTTATAAAAAAATACCGGGTCGTTTGAACGATCCGGTATTTTCAATATTTTTCAGGGCAAAGGTTCATGTTTTATCAGACACTTACTTCTCCACGACCTTGTTTATTGTCCGTGCCGCCGGCTTTTCCATCTTCATTGCCCTTCTTGTCTTGCTCGTCCGATGCAGTTAATACGGCTTGCTGCTCTTTGGCTTCCAGCTCCTTGGCCTTTTGCTCGGCTTCAGCCCTTGCCTGTTTAAGGGTTTCTTCAGCTTCCTTGAGTGCTGAAGCTTCTGCCATCGCTTCTTTAGGGATCAGGCTGATAAGTTCAATTCCCGTTGGCAAGTCTGTCGTGTTACCGGTCAACATAGTGACCTTACCGTTTTTCAAATACATCAGTGGTACTACAGTTTCACCATAACGACGGTAAAAATCTTTGTAGCCAAAGCTTTCTGTCAGGTTAGTGCTCTTAAGCACCCCGCCCTTGGACATCAAACTGGCCAGTTTGGCGTAGGAGACAGTTTCACCGAATAGGCACATACGCTTCAAATAGGACTCAGACAATTGATGGCGGGCACTGGTACCATTGCTTTCCGTGTTACTGAGACCATAAACCTTCTTCTGCCCGAGTATGTCCTGAAAATGGAAATAGACCAAAGGATTAAGCTGACGATAAGGAGAGAGGATTAGCACCTTGCCGATACCGGTCAAATCCAGATAAGTGTCGGCATGTTCGGAAGCAGGATTACCGAAGTAAACCGGGATATTATCCATTCGTGCCAAACGAATATTATCCCAGTTACTGTCGGCAAGGATCACCTTGATATCCTTACCCTTGAGCACCTTGGCCAGCTCCCGGGAAAACTTGGAAGCGCCAAAGATCAGCAGGCCGCGGGCAGAGCCTGCCTGCACCCCAAGAATACTAGCCCAGCGTCTGGCGGTGAGCGACTGGATCACAACTGTGCCTATGATGATCAAGAATACCAGCGGCACTATAGTTTCAGCGCCGGGCACTTCCATCTTCTCCAGCTTGATGGCAAACAGTGATGACACAGCCGCCGCTACAATCCCTCTTGGTGCCACCCAGCTCAAGAACCACTTTTCAGCGCTGCTAAGAGACGTTCCTATGCCCGAGATCCAGATGCTCAAAGGCCTAGCCACCAAGAGCACCACAGCCAGTACTCCAAGACCGCCCAGACCAAGGTCGAGCATGGCAGATGAGTCCAACCTGGCCGCCAGCAAAATAAACAGCGCCGAGATAAGCAGTACCGTTAGTGTCTCTTTAAACTCGAGAATATCGGCAATATCCACGCCGCGCATATTGGCCAGCCAAATCCCCATTACGGTTACTGTCAACAGGCCGGACTCTTCCTGCAATAGGTTTGAACCGACAAAGACCCCGAGCATTATGGTCAGCACTGCCGTGTTGGTGAGATAGTGGGGCAAGAGGTTGCTTCTCAACATCCGACCAACAAGATAACCGGCCAGAGCCCCCAGGCCCAGGCCTATCCCCAACATGGAACCAAGCGCCAGCAGTACATGAGCCGTCTGCCCGGCACTGACAGTAATATACTCAAACACTAATACCGCCAGCATGGCGCCTATCGGATCTATGACTATACCCTCCCAGCGCAGAATGCTCGCCAACTGAGACTTGGGCTTAACAGTTCGGAGCATGGGCACTATCACAGTCGGGCCGGTAACCACTACCAAGGCACCAAACAGCAGCGCCAGCGGCCAGTCAAAGTTCAGCAAGAAATGCGCCGCCGAGGCGATACAGCCCCAGGTGATCAGCGCCCCCACAGACACTAAATGCGTCACCATCCGGCCATGATCTTTGATCTCCTTGAAGTTGAGTGTCAACGCCCCCTCAAACAGAATGACCGCCACCCCGAGGGAAATTATCGGGAACAACAGATCGCCGAAAATCGCGTCGGGATTAAGTAAACCCAGCCCTGGCCCCAGTAATAAACCACACAATAGCAGCGGCAATATCGCCGGCAGACGCATCCGCCAGCCAATCCACTGACACGCCAGAGACAAGACTCCTATCAACGCCAGCATGGCGGTGATTTTTTCAACCATAAGTGAATCCTTTTGTTTGGGGCGCCCCGAAAGCCGTTTTACCATCAGCCCAGTAAAAGCCGCATTATGAGCATATATGAGTTAACGAAATATGTACCAGCTTTGAATATCAATGATTTTTCAAAACCCGGTTGTACAAGAATAAAATCTGATAAGAACTGGAAGATGCACATAATATTAAGCAAAGTGCTTTTCCAAAGGAAGTTGAGACAGCTGCAACACTAAAGTTTTTAATACAATAAGTTAACTATCACAGTTCAGTTTGCCAAGATGCAGGATTTACCCATTTTGCGTAACTAGACAGGGAAAAGTTGTTAAGACCTTTCCCTTTTCTGGCTATTCCGGCTTTATCATCTCAAAATGGCTGTAGGCCCTGGCAGTGGCTATCCTGCCCCTGGGAGTACGCTGGATAAAACCTTGCTGGATAAGAAATGGCTCCAGCACATCTTCTATGGTTTCCCGCTCTTCGCCTATGGCCGCCGCCAAGTTGTCGAGCCCCACTGGCCCCCCCATAAACTTGTCGATGATCGCCAGCAGCAACTTGCGGTCCATGTAATCGAAGCCTTCGCCGTCCACATCCAGCATATCCAGCGCTTGCTCGGCCACCAACTTGGTGATCCGGCCATCGTGTTTCACCTCGGCAAAATCACGCACCCGTCTGAGCAGGCGGTTGGCGATCCGCGGGGTTCCGCGGGCTCGGCGGGCAATTTCCCTGGCGCCGTCAGAGTCCATCTGCAGTTCCAACATGTTGGCAGAGCGGGCAACTATGGTGCTGAGGTCGTCCACATTGTAAAACTCAAGTCGCAGCGGGATCCCGAAACGAGCCCTTAACGGCGAAGTGAGCGCACCGGCGCGGGTGGTGGCTCCCACCAGGGTAAATGGCGGCAAGTCCAGTTTGATGGAACGGGCCGCCGGGCCCTCGCCTATCATGATATCCAGTTGATAGTCTTCCATCGCCGGATAGAGAATTTCTTCCACCACTGGGCTGAGACGGTGAATTTCATCGATAAACAGGACATCGCCCGGCTCGAGATTGGTCAGCAATGCCGCTAGATCGCCGGCTTTTTCCAGCACAGGCCCCGAGGTGGACTTGATATTCACCCCCATCTCATTGGCCACTATCATTGCCAAGGTGGTCTTGCCAAGCCCAGGCGGGCCGTAGATCAACATGTGATCCAAGGCTTCCTGGCGGTTTTTGGCGGCTTGAATAAACACCTTGAGCTGAGCGCGTGCCTCATTCTGACCTGTGTACTCGTCCAGCAACTTGGGACGCATCGCCCGATCGATAAGCTCCTCCTGAGGAGAGCTTTGGGGTTGGATCAGTCTGTCGGCCTCTATCATGCCTTTACCTTCATTCCTCAGTTATCCGCTCCATGTTACAGCATGGATTTGAGTGCGGCTTTGATCAGGGTTTCTGAATCTATGCCTTCAACAAAGGCGCTGGAAACCGCTTTGCTGGCCTGGGCGGGTTTATAACCCAAAGAGAGCAAGGCTGCAATGGCATCTTCTTCAGCGCTGTTGGGCGCTTCTGCCGGGGTAAAGTTGGACTTGAGCACAAACTCACGTTCATTGCCGTTGGAGGCTTCCATCAGGCTCTTGAGCTTATCGCGCATCTCAACCAATAAACGCTCGGCGGTCTTCTTGCCCACCCCAGGCAGTTTGACCAAGGTGGCGATATCGTCGCGCTCGACACAGCTGACAAATTCCTGCGCCGTCAGCCCCGACAGTATGGTCAGCGCCAACTTGGGGCCGACACCATTGGCCTTGATAAGTAATCTGAACAGGGCTCTTTCCTGCTTGGTAATAAAACCATACAGCAGCTGAGCATCTTCACGCACCACAAAGTGGGTATAGAGAGTGGTGCTCTGTTGCAGTTCCGGCAGTTCATAAAAGCTGGTCAGCGGCATCTGCAGTTCATAGCCCACGCCATGCACATCCAACAACACTTCCGGAGCTTGCTTTTCCAGCAATATTCCCTGTAAACGCCCTATCATCTGTATCTTCCATAGCTGCGGGCCGTTGCCCGGCCGCCAAGGGCAACCAGACTCTGGCAAGTATGATAATGACACACGGCCACGGCGAGCGCATCTGCCGCATCCGCCTGCGGGGCGGACGGCAGTTTGAGCAGCTGCTGGATCATGTGTTGTACCTGAGTTTTCTGGGCCCTGCCCGTCCCGACCACGGCGCTTTTGATCTGGGTTGCCGTGTATTCAGCCACCGGTAAATTCGCCACTGTGGCCGCCACTATGGCCGCGCCTCTGGCCTGGCCCAATTTCAGTGCCGAATCGGCATTTTTGGCCAGGAACACTTTCTCAATGGCAAACTGCTCCGGCTGATATTGGCGGATAATCTCCGACAGGCCGTCGAATATCTGTTTGAGACGGGAGGGAAGGTCCTCGCAGCTGGTGCGAATGCAACCGCTGCCGAGATAAATCTGGTGCCTTCCCTGACACTGGATCACGCCGTAGCCTGTGATCCGTGAGCCAGGGTCGACACCCAAAATAATCGCCATAGTCCGCCTTATCAGCCGAGGCGTTCCATCACATCATCGGCAATTTCCGCGTTGTGATAGACTTCCTGAACGTCGTCATGATCTTCCAACGTGTCGATAAGACGCAGGAACTTGGCGGCGGTATCTTCATCCAGATCGGCCTTGGTCGATGGCACCATGGTCACTTCGGCATTCACCGCTTCAACCCCAATGGCATCCAGTGCATCTTTTACCGCACCGAAATCGGCAGGTGCAGTGTAAACATCCACAGAGCCGTCATCATTGCTGACCACATCTTCGGCACCGGCTTCCAGCGCGGCTTCCATGATGGCATCTTCATCAACGCCTTCTTCGTAGCTGATAACGCCCTGCTTGGTGAACAGATACGCCACTGAGCCATCTGTCCCCAGGTTGCCGCCGGACTTATTGAAGGCGTTACGTACGCCGGTAACAGTACGGTTGCGGTTGTCTGTCATACACTCGACCATAACGGCGGTGCCGCCTGGGCCATAACCTTCATAAACCACGGTTTCCAGCGCCTGACCATCGAGCTCACCGGCACCGCGCTTAACCGCACGATCGACTGTGTCACGGGTCATGTTGTTGGACAGCGCTTTGTCGATAGCGGCACGTAAACGGGGGTTTGAATCCGGATCTGAGCCACCTTCGCGGGCTGATACTGTCAGCTCGCGGATAAGTTTGGTGAACAGTTTACCGCGCTTGGCATCCTGAGCGGCCTTGCGGTGTTTGATGTTGGCCCATTTACTATGACCTGCCATAGGTATATCTCCTCTCAATACCGGTTTAAATTCAAACCGGTAAAAAAACAGACCGAGGCTTATGCCCCGGTTTGATTCACACTTTTATGACTTCAAGCTCAGTCCTTCAGACTTCAGCTTTGTCGGCCGCCTTTTCAGCAACCTTGATACCCAATTCCACCAGTTGTTGTGGATTGGCCTCACCCGGTGCATTGGTCAACGGGCAGGCTGCGGTAGTGGTTTTCGGGAACGCCATCACGTCACGAATCGAGCTGGCGCCGGTCATCAGCATTACCAGACGGTCGAGACCGAAGGCCAAACCTGCGTGCGGTGGTGTGCCGTAGCGCAGTGCTTCCAGCAGGAAGCCGAATTTTTCTTTGGCTTCTTCATCTGTGATCCCAAGAATCCGGAATACTGTGGCCTGCATCTCCTGGTTGTGGATACGCACAGAGCCGCCGCCGAGTTCGGTACCATTAAGTACCATATCATAGGCGTCTGATACCGTCTCGGCCGGGTTGGCTTCCAGCTCAGCCGGAGTCACGCCCCTTGGCGCGGTGAACGGATGGTGCACTGCGTACAGGCGACCATCTGCCTTTTCAAACATAGGGAAGTCAACAACCCACAGCGGCGCCCACTCGCCCTGAAGCAGGTTGTAATCTTCACCCAGTTTCAGACGCAGCGCGCCCATGGCTTCGGCAACCACATTGGCCTTGTCGGCACCAAACAGAATGATATCACCGCTTTGCGCGCCGGTGCGTTCCAGCAGCGCCTTGACGATATCTTCATTGAGGAACTTGAGCACAGGTGACTGAATGCCTTCCATGCCGGCAGCCAGGTCGTTGACCTTCATCCAGGCCAGACCGCGGGCACCGTAGATACCAACATACTTGGTGTAGTCGTCTATCTGCTTACGGGACAACTCGGCGCCGCCCGGCACCCGGATAACCGCCACTCGGCCTTCAACATCGTTGGCTGGGCCGTTGAATACCGCAAACTCAACATCCTTGACCAGATCGGCCACGTCCACCAGTTCCAGTGGGTTACGCAGATCCGGCTTGTCGGAACCGAAACGGCGCATGGCTTCGGCATAGGTCATGGTTGGGAATTCACCCAGGTCCACGTTGAGCAATTCGAGGAACAGACCGCGCACCATCTCCTCGGTCTTTTGCATCACCTGCTCAGAGCTCATGAAAGAGGTTTCGATATCAATCTGGGTAAATTCAGGCTGACGGTCGGCGCGCAAGTCTTCGTCGCGGAAGCACTTGACGATTTGGTAGTAACGGTCGAAACCTGACATCATCAACAGCTGTTTGAACAGCTGAGGCGACTGAGGCAAGGCGAAAAACTGCCCCTTGTAAGTGCGGCTTGGCACCAGATAGTCACGGGCGCCTTCCGGCGTGGCCTTGGTCAGAATAGGGGTTTCGATATCCAAAAAACCATTGCTGTCCATAAAACGACGCACGGCACTGGTGACCTTGGCGCGGAAAATCAGTCGCTGGGCCATTTCCGGACGACGCAGGTCCAGATAGCGATACTTGAGACGCTGCTCTTCGCTGTTGTTCTGGAAGTTATCCATACTCAGCGGCAGTGGGTCGGCGGCGTTGATTATGGTCAGTTCCTTACCCAGCACCTCGATTTCGCCGGTACGCATATGGGCGTTGACTTGGCTGTCGGGACGGGCTCTGACCACACCTTTAACCTGAACACAGAATTCGCTGCGCAGTGTGCTGGCGACATCGAAAACCTCAGGCAAGTCCGGGTCATATACTACCTGGATCAGTCCTTCACGATCCCGGAGATCCAAAAACACCACACCACCCAAGTCGCGGCTACGGTTCACCCAACCCACCAGGGTCACTTCTTGTCCAACGTGGGACTTGTTTACGTCCCCACAATAATGACTGCGCATCTGCTTTATATCCTTTATTCCGGCCTGCTGAGCTCTGGAACGATTCAACACGATAAGAGCGGCATTATAGAGAATATCTGCCACTTACCAAAGTACTTCACTTTCAGACGGTGAAGTATCAAACAGTTTGCTCCCTTTGACCAGTGGCTGAACCAAGGTCAAGGCACGAGCGTTCAAAATAACAACAATCAGGCACTGCGATAACAGCTGCCGCCACTCTCTTTGGCGCGATACATGAGTTGATCGGCCCGTTTGAGCAGTTCGATGGCGTTGTCGCCGTCCACCGGATACACGCTGATCCCGACACTGAGTGACAGCTGCACACTGATGTTTTGCCACTTGAGTGGCCCGGCAAGCGATTGGATCAAGTTATCCGCCACCTGGCAGACGGCATCGAAATCCTGAATTCGATTGAGTATCACCACAAACTCGTCACCGCCAAAGCGCACCAGAGTATCAGATTTACGGATCACCGCGGCCAGGCGCTGGGTGACCTGTACCAGCATTCTGTCACCCACCTCGTGACCATAGGTGTCGTTTATGGCTTTGAAGCCATCGACATCCAAAAACAGCACCGCAAAACGCTCCTGCTCTCTGGCATGTTGCAAAAACGCCTGCTCCAGCCTGTCATCGAGCAGTGCCCTGTTGGGTAAGCCGGTGAGCGGATCGTGATTGGCAAGATGCTTCATCTTGAGCTCGGCCTCACGCCTTAAGCTCATTTCCCGGCTGAGGCGCCGATTGAGCTGCAACACCAGCAGTACAATAAACAGCGCAATCAAGAGTGCCAACAGAAAATAGCCCAACCACTCCTTGTATTGTTGGCTCTTGTCGGTAATCACAGTGCCAACCCATTTTTCATGGATCCTTTGCCGTTGGCTGTCATCTATACCGCTTATCACCCGGTTAATCAAAGGTACCAAGGGTTTATAGCCGGGCGTGACGCCAATATGGCTCTTTTGATCGGCCATATCGGTTATCAGGTTCATCTTCAGCGCCGGATATTGCCCGGTAGAAAGTGCCGAGGCCAGCGATACCACTTTATCAATAAAGAGATCTGCCCTTCCCAGGTTGACGGCTTCCAACCCTTCGCGCATGCCGGGCACCAACACTGGGCTTATGCCCTGGCTCTTGGCCATAAGCTCACCGGCCAACTGATAACCTTCAACAATCGCCACTCGCTGGCCATTGAGTTGTCCCAGGCTATAAAGATTCAGATGATCCACGGTGGAAACCATGGCCCAGGGCGATGGCCAATAACCGTCGGAAAAAGCCAGCGCAGCATCTTGCTCATCCCTCGCCGCCAGACTGGCGGCCATCACCACTTCGCCGCTGCCAAGCGCCTTGAGGAGATCACGCCACTCATCGAAAGCCACGGGCAGCAGTTTAAGCCCCAACTGCTGCGCCACCCTCGTCATCACGTCGGCATTAATTCCGGCAAACTGCCCCTGCTCATCCTTGAATTCAAAGGGGGGCCAATCCTTGAGGTAACCCACTTTAAGCTCGGGCAAGCTTTCAAGATAGCCCAGCTCTGCCTGGGTCAATGGCAGCCGACTCTGATCCCTGCTGTAAACATGATCGTCACTATTGAGCATCCATTTGTTTTCCAGCGCCGCCAACTCGTCGCGGGTCAACAGATTAAAGCCTGCGATCAGCCTTTGGGTCAGGCCATCGTCCTGCCTGCGGGTCAACACATAGATATCTGAGCTGAACTGCAAGGCTTTTGCTTGCTGGTAACCGGCCCAGAGTCCATGAGTCAACAGATAGTGCTGAGTCCAGGCCGAGGGCGAGACGAAGCCTGAGATATCGCCCCGGTCGGCGGCATTGACCATGGCATCGAGAGAGTCGAAATACTTGAGCTGTACCTTGGGCAAGGCCTGTTTCAGCTCTGTGATATAGGGTGATGATGGGAAAATCCCCAAGCGTTTACCGTCCAATAGCGCCAGCGGGCTCTCCATCTGGCCTTTGAGAAACAGACGGCTGCTTTGGGTGTGTAAGTGCCAGGCACGCTTGAGTCCAGAGCTGAGATCGTCACTTTCCGGATAGCCTATATGGGCATCGACAATCCCCTGCTTGACCTGCTCCAGAGTGCTGTTCATGCTACCGGCAACGAACTCCACCGGCACCCCGGTTTTGGCGGACCATTTGTGCCAGATATCCACATACAGGCCGTGGGGTAAGCCATCCGGGCCAAGATCGGAAAACGGCTCCATATTCAGTGGCATGGCAACCGTGATCCCATGCTGATCGGCGCGATACCCCAGCCAACGCCTCTGGGTCTGGACGATAAACTCAGGAGTGATCTGGGCAAAGCCACTATCGATTTCAGCCACCAAGGCCTGCCTGCCTTTGGCGACAGCCGGCGCCACCGGTGAGTGCTTTATCAGCATCCGATTGGCGGTGGGATATTGCTGGGCAATACTGCGAGCCAATTGCCGATCACGAAGATACCCTTCCATGCCGGCAAACACCTTGATTTCTCCGCGGGATACCGCCTTGAGCAATGCGTCGCGACCTGGGTATAAGGCAAATGAAAGGCCGGACTCCTGAGCCTTAAGATCCGATTCGTGGGATGAGCCTTTGACTATCCCTATCCGATACGGCAGCAGCTTCTCAAAACTGTCCTTGTGCCTGAGTTCAGAGTGTAGATAAAGGTAAGTATCAATACGACTGATGGGCTTGGCAAATTCAAATTCGGCCTCGCGCTCCGGGGTCAGCGCCAACGCCAGGTGTACATCCGCCTTGCCTTCTTTGAGCTGCTTCAGGGAATCGTTCCAGTGCCGCGCCACTAGGGTGATGGGTCTTTGATTGACCCGGCTCCATTCCTGCCAGAGATCAACCAGGATCCCCTGCGGCTGGCCGGCATCATCAACAAATTGGTAGGGATAACTATCCTCCCCCATCACTATGACGAGTGGTTTGGCGGGGGACTGGACTTGAGTGGCCGCATCCAGCGGCAGACATACGAGCACACACAATAGACTCAAAAGAGAGGTCAGCGATTTCAAGTGCTTATTTCCTGGTAAGGCGATGTAATTATTTTGTTATTCCTGCACTATTAGACAAAAAATTTGCGTCAATTACCAGAGCGCACTTGCTGCTTTCACGCGGGATTCGGTAAAATACGTCACTGATTTTCCCGCACAAGATTTCAGATGAACACTTCTCAAGACACCATATATGCGACTGACTGCGGTCAGGTCTCAGACTTTGCTTTTGATGACAGGGTAGCCGGCGTATTCAGCGATATGATCCGCCGCTCTGTGCCGGGTTACGGCCAGATAATCAACACCATTGGCGACTTCGCCGAGCGCTTTGTGACACAAGACAGTAAAGTCTATGATTTAGGGTGTTCTCTTGGCGCGGCAACTTTAAGTATTCGTAGGCGTATTGAAGGCAAGGGCTGCGAGATTATCGCCGTCGACAACTCGCCGGCGATGACCGAGCGCTGCCAGGAATATCTCAATGCTTATGTCAGCGATACCCAAGTGCAGCTTATTTGTGGTGATATCCGTGATATCGCCATCGAAGACGCCTCCTTGGTGGTGCTCAACTTTACTTTACAGTTTCTGCCGCCCGAGGATCGCGATACCCTGATCCAGAAAATATATGCAGGCTTAAGACCCGGTGGCGCCTTGGTGCTGTCGGAAAAAATCCGCTTCGGCGATGAGGTTATCCAGCAAGTACTGGATGAACATCATCTGGATTTCAAACGTGCCAATGGCTATAGCGAGTTGGAGATCAGCCAAAAGCGCAGCGCACTGGAAAACGTGATGAAACCTGATCAACTCAGCAATCACTACAACAGATTATCCCAGGCCGGTTTTGCCCATTACGGTGTCTGGTTCCAGTGCTTCAATTTCACATCCATGGTAGCTATCAAGTGATCAGTTTCAGTAATTTCTATCAACAGATTGCCGACTCCAATCTGCAGCATTGGTTGGAAACACTGCCGGCCAAACTCGGCGACTGGCAAAGAGAGCACAAGCACTGTGCCCTGCCCAAGTGGGAGAAAGTGCTCGCCAAGCTCAATTACCCCAGCCCCGACAGCCTGGATTTCAAAGACAGTGTCACCATAGGCTCCGGGGAGCAACTGGCAACGGGGCAGCGGGAAAAACTGGAAAACCTGCTGCAGTTGCTGCATCCCTGGCGCAAGGGGCCATTTCATATCCATGGCATTCATATCGATACCGAGTGGCGCTCCGATTGGAAGTGGGAGCGGGTCGCGCCCCATATCAGCCCACTGGCAGGCAGAACCGTGCTGGACGTGGGTTGCGGTAGCGGCTATCACATGTGGCGCATGTATGGTGAAGGCGCCAAAATGGTGGTAGGTGTCGACCCCTCTTCACTGTTTTTATGCCAGTTTGAAGCGGTCAAACGCCTGGCCGGCGGGACTCCGCCGGTGCACCTGCTGCCTTTGGGTATAGAAGAACTGCCGCCACTGGACGCCTTCGATACTGTGTTCTCCATGGGGGTGCTGTACCACAGGCGCTCACCAATTGACCACTTATTGCAATTGCGTGATCAATTGCGAACCGGAGGTGAACTCGTGTTGGAGACTTTGGTCATAGAAGGTGATGAAAATGCCGTACTGCTGCCACGGGATAGATATGGAAAGATGAATAATGTATGGTTTATTCCGTCCGTTGCCGCATTGCAACTCTGGCTTGAGAAGTGCGATTTTCGTGAGGTTCGCTGTGTCGATCTTGATGTCACTTCACTGGCCGAGCAACGCTCCACGCCTTGGATGCGCAACGAATCTCTGGTGGATTACCTCGATCCGACCGACATCAATTTGACAGTGGAAGGTTACTCCGCCCCCAAACGGGCAACCTTTATCGCGATTAAGTAAGTCGAGTTCACCGAACCCTATATAAAAGTGACGCAATCTGGAAAACAGAATACAGGAAGCACTATGTTGAAACAGACGATTTCAATCGCCGTCATGGCCTCCATGGCAACACTTGCCGGCGGCTGCGCCAGCACTCAGGAAGTGGCAAATGCCCCGGTGCCGGTCGACGCCCAGACCTTGCAGTCCAACCTCGCCTCTCAGGAAGCCAGCATAGTCAATGTGATTGCTCAGGCTCAGAATCAACAGCAACAGCATCTGGATGCCTTGAATACTCAGCTTCAGGGTTTGCAACAGCAGATGAAGAAACTGCAGCAGCCCCCCAAGGAAACCATCAAGGAAGTACAGGTGCCAGCGCCCTGCGAAGCTTCACCTATTGGCGACAAATATATTCTCGGTGAAGTCGAGAGCGTCTTTATCGATGAGCTGAATGCCAGTTTCGATACCCGTATCGATACCGGTGCCGAATCCTCTTCACTCGATGCCCGCAACATTATTCTGTTTGAGCGCGACGGTGCCCAGTGGGTGAGATTCGATGTGATGATCAATGGCGCGGATGCGCCGGGAAAAACTTTCGAATCCAAGGTGGTACGTTTTGTCCGTATCAAGCAAGACGCCGATGAAAAAGACGATCGCCGTCCGGTGATCCACGCCCACCTCAAAATAGGCAAATATGCCGCCGAAACCGATCTTAACCTTACCGACCGCAGTCACCTCGAATATCCTTTGCTGCTTGGCCGCAAGTTTATGAAAGACATAGCCGTTGTCGATGTAGGCCAAGCTTACCTGCACGGCAAAGCCAAAGACTTAGTGATTTCGAGCCATAAATAGGAGCGGTAATGCATTCACGGAAACCTTTCTACCTGGTGGTAGCTCTGCTGTTTATTGTTGGGCTCAGCGCCAGTATTTATCGTGGTATTGAACACAATGTGCCCTTCCTGCCCGGTGAGCAGGTACAAAGTTGGGCTGTCGATGCCAAAGTCAGTTTTCAGGGTACGGGTGGCCCGGCAGAAGTCTCTTTCTCCCTGCCACAGGATCCGGCATTTGAAGTCTTGATGGAAAATGCCACCTCCCCGGGTTATGGCCTGACTATCAGCAACAATGAACAGGGCCGCCGCGCGCTTTGGTCGATTCGTCAAGCCAATGGCCAACAGGACCTCTACTACAAGGTCACCCTGATCCCCACAGGCCGTGAAATACTCAAGGCTCAGGAAGAACCTCTGCCGCCTGCACCTTATATTTGGTCTGCGACCGAGAAAGCCGCCGCCGAGCAGGTGATGGACGAAGCCTGGGCTCGCAGTGCCGGTAACCTCTCTTTTGCCCGTGAGATCATGCGCGCCATTGCCGGTCGCGATCGCAGTCAGAACATAGAGCTGCTGCTGTCGGCCAACTCACCCACCAAGCTGTTTGTCCATATGCTCAATAGCCGCGGTATTCCAACTCAGGAAGTCAATGGTCTGTATCTGGAAGATCAGCGCCGTCGGCAGCAACTGTCTCCCTTTGTCGAAGTTTATCAGGACGGTAAATGGCACCTGTTCGATCTGGTCAAAGGCACAGAGGGACGTCCGGAAAACATGGTGCTGTGGGAGCGCAGCGGTAAATCGGTATTGGACGTTCTGGGTGGCAGCAACTCCCAGGTCAACTTCTCCATGCTGAAAGACACACGTTCAGCCCTGGCGACCTCCATAGACATGATGGCCAAAAACAACGCCATCGACTTTTCCCTCTATCAACTGCCGCTGGAAGAGCAGAGCCTGTTCAAGGGTATTTTGCTGATCCCCATCGGAGTGCTGATGGTGGTATTCCTTAGGGTTATCATAGGCATCAAGACTTCAGGTACCTTCATGCCTGTGCTTATCGCCCTGGCCTTTATCCAGACCACACTGCTGACCGGCCTGATAGGTTTCCTGCTGATTGTGGCCTTTGGCTTGATGATCCGCTCCTATCTATCGCATCTGAACCTGTTGCTGATTTCGCGAATATCGGCGGTGATCATAGTGGTGATAGGCATCATAGGCCTGTTTACCCTGCTGTCGTACAAGTTTGGGCTCAGTGAAGGCCTGACTATCACCTTCTTCCCGATGATCATTCTCGCCTGGACCATTGAACGTATGTCTATCCTCTGGGAAGAGGAAGGCGCCAAAGAGGTGATGGTGCAAGGTGGCGGTTCACTCCTGGTAGCCACTCTGGCTTATCTGGCCATGAGCGCTACTTGGGTACAGCACTGGGTGTTCAACTTCCTGGGTATCCATTTGGTGATCCTGGCGCTGGTGCTGCTGATGGGTCAGTACACGGGTTATCGACTGCTGGAGCTCAAGCGCTTCAAGCCACTGGCAGGAGAATAAGATGAATTTTGCCTGGCCATGGCAGCTGCGCCGCGCTGGCGTGCTGAATATGAACAAGCGCAATATCGACTATATTGGCCGCTACAATCCGCGCAAGTTTTACAAACGGGTGGACGACAAACTCACCACCAAGCAACTGGCGCTTGCCAATGATATTGCCGTGCCCGATCTGATAGGCGTGGTGCGCGAGCAACACGGTATCAATAGCATTCCCGAGCAGGTAAAAGATCGCAGCGGCTTTGTGATCAAACCCTCCAAAGGCTCGGGCGGCAAAGGGATCTTGGTGATCACCCATGTGGAGAATGGTCGCTTCTATAAGCCCAACGGCAATGAAGTCACCCCGAGCGAAGTTGATCGCCATGTTTCCAATATCCTCAGCGGCCTGTTCTCCCTCGGTGGCAAGCCGGATGTGGCCATTATTGAGGGCTTGATTGAGTTCGATCCCGTATTCGATGGCTTCAGCTATGAAGGGGTTCCGGATATCCGCCTGATAGTGTTCAAGGGTTTTCCTGTAATGGGAATGCTCAGGTTGTCCACCGCCGCTTCCGATGGCAAGGCCAACCTGCACCAGGGCGCGGTTGGTGTCGGCTTGGATATCGCCACCGGCCGCGGTCTGCATGCGGTGCAGTTTGACTGCCCGGTCGATTTGCATCCGGATACGGGGCGTAACCTGATTGAAATCGAGGTGCCCCACTGGGATACCTTGTTGCACACGGCCTCGAGCGCCTATGAGATGTGCGAACTGGGTTATCTGGGAACCGATATGGTACTGGATCAAAACAAGGGACCACTGCTGCTGGAGCTCAACGCCCGTCCCGGGCTTGCCATCCAGATAGCCAATGGCATGGGGATATTGCCAAGGCTGCAGCATGTGGAAAGAATGACGGGCAAACCCATGTCAGTGGAAGAACGGGTCGCTTATGCCAAGAAGCACTTTGCCAGCCGTTAACTCCGGCCTGAGTCCGTCTCGCCTCAAGTCCAGGCTGCCACTGTCGGTGTTGGCGTCGCTGCTGGCATCGACTGTGGCCTCGGGCATTTCCCCTGCCCTGGCCGCGCCTGATGCCGTCCCCTTGCTGACGGCCCAATGTGTCGAATACAGCAGCAATTTTCAACCTGAATTTCAGGATCTGCAGTTGCTGGAGCGACAAACCCTCGGGCTGCACAATATCAATGACCGCCTCGGTTATTATCGGAGTTTTCCCCTGTCAGCGGCGCAGCATGAGTTGCTGTTGCAGTGTCAGTTGAAACTGGCCGACACCATGGATAGATTCCTGAGCGAACCGGCGCTGATAAGCCTGACATCCGAACTGAACCAGGATGATGAGCCACAGCTTCAGGCATTGGCCCAGAGGTTGGACTGGTTGATGCAGCAACATCTGGGCATAGAGGAAAAGGCCCGTCTTCATGGCGCCCAGGCCAGCATTCGCCAGGGAATGCGCAGTGACGATCTCAAGCTGGAGTTGGGACAATGTGCCCTGCCCGGCATGCAACAGGCTCTCAATCCCGAAGAGAATTCAGCGGAGCAGGAAGCCGCTCAATCAGCCCAAAAGCCCGGCTTTTTTGCAGTCAATATCGCCTCTTACTTGATGCAACAGGCCGATGGTGATTGTCGCGCCAAGGTTTGGCGCACTTATCAGGGCCGCGCCAGATTACGCAATCAACTACCGCTGTCATCCGTTTTTGCCCTGAGACAACAACAAGCCAAAGCGCATGGTTACCCGAGCTACAGTGATTTTATCCTCAGTTCTCAGTTGCTGAGCACGCCAAGCGATGTGGCCAAGTTTCTCGATGCCAGCACCCAAAAACTGGATTACGCCCCTTGGGATCTGGGCCGCGAGTTACAACAGGCCCAGTCAACCAAAGTGGTCGCGCTCAAAGGCTCTGAAGTACTAAAAGCCCTGTTTGACCATCTCAAACCGCTGGGATTAACCACAGAGCAGATTAACGACGACTGGCTCAGGGTGTATCACCATGGTCGGCTGCAGGGTGAACTGCTTATCAGCGAAGGCAAACACAACCGCCATAAAATGCTGCGCCGCGCCGTTGTCGGCCAACAAACCGGCCAGAGCGAGCTGGTGCTTAAGCCTCAGCAACTGAAGCTCAAGGACTATCAGACCGCAGTTTCTTCCCTGAGCGCCGCCATAGCCCAACTCAGTGGCGGCGGCCGTTATTATCTCAACAACAGTCTGGAGTTGCCTCAGGATGGCGCCGGAGTGGGCAAAGCCTGGCTTGAGCGCTATCTGAGCGGCGCATTTAGATTTTCACTCAAGCCGGCTCCCGGCTCGCGCGAACAATTGGCCGAAGAATACCAGCAGCAGCTCAAGGTGTTTCGTTCCAAAGTGGCCCTAGCCAGCTTTGAAGCCTTTGGCAACAGCCAATACCCACAGCTGCACAAGGCGTTTGAAGCCAGTTTTAATGGCTCCTGGCCCGAAGTCAGTGACTATAGCTACAGCTTTGGCGCCATCAGCGATCAGGGGCCGCTCTATTATCTCGGGCTCTGGCAACAACAGCTTGCCAAAGCCATAGATGTTCACACCCGGGGCTGCAACCCGGCGCAACTATTTGATCTCTTGCTGGTCAACGAATCAGCCCAACCTATGGTCGCCCGTTTGCAAAGCCTGTTTGGCGCTGCCGATGCGGCCACACTCATCCGGAGGATACGCGATGCCAATACTCAAGAGAACCGGTCAACTGACTCTTGCCCTCTGCCTGGGAGTGATGAGCAGTACGCTGGCCGCCAAGAGCCAGCCCAGCGCTGACGAGGTTTATCAACGCATTCAGCAGAATCTGGAGCAGCATCTCTACCAGCTGCCACCCAGGGTGCAGGGTCATTACGGGATCCGTCTCTATCGGATGACAGGTGACGAGCAGTACGCCAACGCCGCCCTGGTGGATCTGTTTGCGGTTACTGAAGCGCAAAGCTTTTATGCCTGCCAACTGGACGACCCTGAATTTGTCAAAAGTGAATCGCTCAAGGCAATATCCCAACTGGGCAATGGCCCCCGGGCCAAGGCACGCAAAAAAGCGCTCAAACCCTTCCCCGAATTTCTGTTTTATACCGATGTGCTGCTGCGCTACGCCAGTCGCATAGATGAATTGGGATTTACCGGGCCCTGCCACGACAAGTTGCTCAAAGGGCTCAAGAGTACAGATCTGCAGCACGGCCTGACCGACGAAGCCATGATTGAAGCCTGGGCGGCGCAGCTGATCAATTATGTTTACTGGGCCAAGCAGCTTGGCGTTGGTGATTACCTGGAAGACTACAAAGCCGCCTTTAAACGTGTCTACCCGGATGCCGAGGATGGCAAGCTCAGTAAGGCACAATATCGCAATAAGCTCTATGGCCTGACTCACTTTATCTTCGCCGCCAGTGAATACTATCAGCACCCGGTAGATGCCAAGGAGTTCGCCTGGATCCTCGACTACTTCGAAGCCAACCGCGAGCGGATCCTCAGTGATGCCACCAACGATATTATTGCCGAAGTAGGAATAAGCTATCTGCTCGCCGGCAAGGGCAAAGATCATCCCATGGTGAAAGCCACTCAGGCGCACATAATCAACTCCTTCGATCCTGAGGTAGACTTTATTCGCTCCCCCAAAGGCAACCCGGCGCTGGCTCTGGGGGAACACCGTAATGTTCTGGCGATGATGCTGCTCAAATGGCCGGAAAAACTGCATAAAGGCCCCTATTTGAGTGAGCTCAAGGCGACCCGGAAATACCTGCCGATGCAGGTGACGCCACTCGAGTCGGTCAAACAGGCGACCAAGTCGACGAAAAAGGCTAAATAGTTTGAAAAACTGGCAGTTTCCACCCATGATAGGCCGAAATCTGACGAGTTTTTAGAAAATGAACAGACCCAAGTCCACATTGGAACAGTGGCGGATCCTGCAGGCCGTCGTCGACTTCGGTGGTTACGCCCAGGCCGCCGAGCAGCTCAACAAGAGCCAATCATCCCTCAACCATGCTGTGGCCAAGCTGCAGCATCAGTTGGGGATCCAACTCCTCGAAGTGCGTGGCCGCAAGGCCTATCTGACCGAATGCGGCGAAGTACTGCTGCGTCGCTCTCGTCACGTCACTCAGGCTGTGGGGGAATTGGAGCAGCTCGCCAGCAATCTGGAACAAGGCTGGGAGCCGAGTCTGAGCATCGCCAGGGAACTGGTCTACCCCATGGAAACCCTGACCGAGGCGCTGGCCGCCTTTCTGCCCCAAAGTCGCGGAACCCGGGTCACAGTGCGGGACACAGTGATCAGCGGCACCCAGGAGATGATCAAAAACCATCAGGTGGATATTGCGATTTGCGGTACCCCGCCCATGGGTTATATCTCAGAGCCCCTTTGCGACTTGGACTTCTACCTGCTCTGCCACCCTTCCCATCCGCTGGCGGCCCAAGTGGAAATTGAAGACGACAGAGTGCTGGCCCAACATCTGCAAATTGTGATCAAAGATACCGGCGTCAATAGTCAACAGGAAATCGGCTGGCTCAAGGCCGAGCAGCGCTGGACCGTCAGCAACTTCCACGAAGCCAAGGTGATCCTGGCCAAAGGCATAGGTTTTTGCTGGATCCCGGCGCATCTGGTCAAACAGGAACTGGAAAATGGGCAATTGGTACGGCTCAGTCTCAAAGGTTCCAGCAGCCGCAAGATACTGCTCAGTCTGGTGGTGCCACAGAGAGATAAACAAGGCCCGGCCTGTAAGCTGCTGGAATCACTGATCCTGGCTCAGCATAAATCTGGCTCAGTATAAATCTGGCTCATTATAAATAGTAAGAAACGGAGCAACTTCATCTTTACCCTGTGACCCTATGGTATGACGTCACGAATATCAGTTAGAAAAAGACTCGAACAGCTCCGGGAGAGCGCGATAACGCTGGTTTTTCAAGCATTATTGAGGTTTTAACAAAAGCCCCTGAAATTTGAAGATAATCTGGCGCATTATTTCTGTAACATCACAGAAAGTATCGTTAAAGTCATATAGATATAAAACACTGTTGGTAGATAATAGGTTTGGAAACCGCGCATGTACGTTTAACTACAAGGGATATTTTGGCTAGACTCTATTATATCTAACTAATACAAAGAGATAGCTATGCGCGTTTACAGCCCTCCGAGGACTAAAACGCGCATGCGCACTATAAGCTGGTATGTTTACGAGAAATCATGAGCACATCTATACACACAATTGATGCACGCGGGCATATTATGCTCGAGACAATGCGAGACTATTTTGGCCTGTCTCCAGAAGTCATGTTTCGAGAAATACAAGGGATGGTCGCAACGACGATCGATGTCCTGAATTCTAAAGGAATTAAGTATCAGGATTTAAGAACAGCCTTGGTTCCTAGAACCGACCGATTTGAAGCTGGATTTATTTTTGATTCACAAGATATTGAATCAAGCTGGTATGGCTTAGAAGTAATGAAACAGGTTCTACCGCTTCTTGATTTAAAATCAAATCATAGCGTGCAATGCGGAGACCTGATTGGAAATGATCAGGAATTCATATTCTCGGTTCTTCAGGAGTCATTAGTTCTGTCGAGAGATTTGGAGTTTGTGCACGGGACAGTGCTATATTGTGTTTATATAAATAATTTAACTGAGTCTGGTTTAGAGCGAATTCACAAATCTCTATCGCAGTTCAAACCATATGTTGGGTTTATACCGGGAACTTTCTCTTCCCGTGCTCGCATTTATTTGTCTACGATCCTCGCCAATAGTTTTCTCAAACATGGCAAAAAGGTTATTATGGGGCATGAGGATGATAGGCCAAACGAAGAGAATATAAATATGGCTGGCTATCCTTTCGCAGACTATGGCTTAGAGGTTTATAGCCTCCAATCCATGTATTTTGATGTTCTTTTAAGCTATAAAATTGAGAGGCCTATTTTCAAAGGTTTTGAATCTGACACGGAATTATCACTTAATGCAATATCTGATCAGATATTTCCAATTGATGGATTTGAAATTAAAATTGAAGATGCGAAATATGAATATTTGAAATCTGCCAAATGTGGAAAACTTGAAAAGGCGGGAATCGAATCCTTAGACAAGGAAGATATTTCGGATCTTATTCGCTCGAAGGTTTCTGATAGTTATATATATAACCTGTCGTATTTGCCAGATCATAATGTATCAAAATTTAACGTGATGATTGAGATTCCTAGGCCTGATGGTGGTTACCCAACAAGAGTGGTAACTGCTCTTGAATATAAGCCACAAGAGAAAGTATTGCGAGTGATAACGATGCATTAAAAACATAATAATTTTCCATAAAATATAAAAATAATATGGAAAAACGAATATAAAAGAATATGAAAAAGAATATGGACTCCCTGATGAGAATATGGACACCCAACGTTAATAGCGCGGTAGTTAGCCTCCGACTATCCTTTGTTTAAGCATTTAACAAGGAGGTTATTATGCCGCGCCCTCGCC